>JABJEX010000013.1 GCA_018663035.1 Porticoccaceae bacterium | reverse complement strand
GTTATTCTGGGTATCAATGCTCGAGTACGCTGGCTGGGTAAGCATTCTATTTTCAAGTTTGGCGTGGCCTGGTTCTTTCGCTGGCTGGGAGGCATTCCGGTCAATCGAGCCAAACCCGATGCGGTGATGGGTTATGTGGATAAGGCGGTCAAAAAAGATAATGGCCTTATAATAGTTGTCGCACCTGAGGGCACTAGAAAAAAGGCGACGAAATGGAAAACTGGATTTCTACGCATTGCCAAGAAAAACAACTGCGTGATTCAGTTGGGCGCGTTAGATTTTGGTAACAAGCGCATTGTGCTTGGCGATGTGTTTGAACCCACGGGTGATAATGAGGCAGACATTGCTGCGATTATCGAGTATTACCGGCAGTTTAAGGGCCGATATCCGGATCAATTTTAAGTTGATCCTGCCAGATCCAGCTGACCACCCCGAAAGAATAAGATAGTGAGATCAAAAATATGAGCAAGAAGCCGATGGCTGTGTCCCAAGAGCAATGCCCCGTTCATTTGCGTGCAAATAGGGGCGCATTTGCTCAGTGGTTTGGTCGCTCAGTCCTGCGACTGTTTGGCTGGCGCGTTGAGGGGCAAATTCCAAATCTCAAAAGAGTATTAATTATTGGCGCCCCTCACACATCCAATTGGGATTTTGTCTATGCCATGGCTGCAATCTTGGGCCTCAATATTCGTCTGCGCTGGCTGGGCAAACACAGTATCTTTAAGCCCGGCGTAAGGTGGTTTATGGAATGGCTCGGTGGCATCCCAGTTAATCGCTCAGAGCCTGAGTCCATCGTAGAAAATGTCACAAAATTGGTCGAACGAGAGAACGGTATCGTTATCGGTTTGGCCCCAGAGGGTACGCGCAAAAAAGTTACCAAATGGAAAACAGGGTTCTTGCGTATCGCCGAAGCAACTGAGTGCACCATTGTGATGATCGGGCTGGATTTTGCCGATAAGCGAGTGGTGCTTGGAGACTGCTTCGAGCCAACCGGCGACCATGAGGCGGATCTGGCAGCGATTATGGCCCACTACAAACGTTACAACGGCAAGTATCCAGATAAGGAATAGTATAAGCACTCACTATTATGGAAATTGCTACGGATACTCAAATCATTTTAGTTTTTGTGGCTTTTTTCGCTGGACTAATATCTTCGATCGCCGGGTCTGGGGGTCTACTGACACTGCCCGCATTGCTCTGGGCTGGCCTGCCGCCACTGAATGCTCTGGCGACTAACAAGGTGCAGAGTTCACTCGGGACTCTTTCCTCTGCATGGAATTTTTTCCGCCGGGGCCATCTGAGGATAAGCTCTCTCAAACTTTCTCTTTTGCTTGCCATAGCTGGCGCTGGTGCAGGTACGTTCGTTGTGCAGAGCCTAGATACTCAATTGCTGACGCGGCTGCTCCCTATTCTATTGTTAGCTATTGCACTTTATTTTCTTTTCTTGCCCACTGGCAACAATGGAGATCATCCGGCAAAAATCACTGAGCCAGTGTTTGCGTGCACTGCTTCATTAGGTATGGGGTTTTATGGTGGCTTCTTTGGCCCTGGTATGGGATCCATTATGCCGTTTCTGTTTGTTTGGCTTCTTGGGCACAATCTGGTTAGAGCAACTGCTGAGACCAAGCTTATGATTCTAGCTGTGAATGGCACTTCGGCAATGATTTTTGTGGTTAGTGGTTACGTGGTCTGGTCGCTTGCTATCGCCATGTCGGTAGCGCAGGTAATAGGTGCGCGAATGGGGTCTAATTTGGTGATGAAGCGGGGCTCGGGTTTTGTGCAGCCAATCATTACCGGCGTGACATTATTAGTGGCGCTTAAATTACTGTTTTTCCCCTAGGAGTTATAGGTTTTGAGTTTTTTGATTACTGTTGCACTGACCTTTGCGTTAATTGTATTAGCCCTGCTGGTATTTCGTTATGTCGGATTGCCGGTTTATCGAGTAGAAGCGATAAATATCAAGGTACTGCTGGAGTCCGTGCTTGATGAAACAGCCTCCACGGCAGACTGGGATGTGTTTATCGGTGTGCCGATTCGCCATGATCCTGAGCTAGACAAAATTCGTCTGCAATGTGCTATGTTAGCGGAAACCACAATGATAGAGCGTGCAGGCATGGTGATATTTAGTGAGCAGGGTCGTTCGCAATTGGCTGCAATTGTTGAGTTGTTAAATGCGCAGATAGCCGCGATGGAGCACAGACATGATTGATAAACCCTCACCTATAGCAAAGTTTCTGGTGCTTAGCGCAGCCTTTGTGGTTGTGGTATCTGGGCTAAAAATGGCTGGTCCACTGCTCGTTCCTTTTTTGTTGGCGGTGTTTATCGCCATGATTGTCTCGCCATTGTTGAATTGGCTGAAAGCACGCAAAGTTCCTGGCGGGATCGCCATTGTGCTGATTGTGGCGCTGGTATTTTTGGTGGGGTTGCTCCTGGCTGCAGTGATTGGCTCCTCCGTTGAGAGTTTCCGTCAGGATATTCCAGTTTATTCCACCAAACTGTCTGATATGAGTACAGAGGTGCAACAGTGGTTGAGCCTGCGCGGCATAGATATTAATGCACAGCAGTGGCAGTCCAGTTTTGATCCTGGTGCTGTTATGGGCTTGGTTGGAAGTACACTGGCATCCTTTGGCAATGTTATGACCAATGCAGTGATGATATTGCTTACGGTGGTATTTATTCTTGCTGAAAACATGTCGTTTGGCGAAAAACTTCGCCTAGCGCGCGGTGCCGACAAGTCGCAGGCTTGGCTGGTATCTTTTTCTGACGCTGTGCACAGTTACTTGGCTATCAAAGCTGCCATCAGTCTAGTGACCGGAATACTGATATTTATCTGGCTGAGTGTTCTGGGTGTTGACTATGCGGTGCTCTGGGGCCTGTTGGCATTTTTGCTTAATTTTATTCCAACAGTGGGTTCATTTATCGCTGCTGTACCGGCAGTGCTCTTAGCTCTTGTACAGCTGGGCTTGCTGCATGCAGGCTTAACATTAGCCGGCTTTGTGATGGTCAACCTAGTAATGGGTAATGCTGTCGAGCCCCGCTGGATGGGTAAGGGGCTCAATCTCTCGCCGTTAGTCGTGTTTGTATCTTTAGTCCTCTGGGGCTGGGTCTTTGGCCCTGTGGGCATGCTGCTGTCTATTCCGCTGACCATTATGATCAAGATTGCATTAGAGAATCAGCCCGACACTCGCTGGATAGGGGTTATGATGGGCGACGCTGAGAGTTCCGATCAGGCGTCAGATCAACAGCCTGTTTAATCGAGTTTACTTACTAATCGGTTCGATCAGATCCAGATGTCCTGTGATTGGCTTCACGGTTTTTCATTGCCCTAGTTGTTAGCATTCTGCGACTTGTGAGCCGTGCTGAGATATTGGTCAGGTTTTAAACCCTATCCAGATACCAATGCGGCAACCTAAACAGCGGATGTAAGGTTACAGCAATGAATTCCTGTCTTAGTTCCAGAGTTTGCAACGGATTCACCTTGGTTGAGCTGTTGGTTACTATCTCAATAGTCGCAGTGCTTTTAAGTGTTGGACTACCTTCTTTTGTTACCTTTGTTAGCAATAATCAAATATCTTCGGCCACCAATGATTTGGTGTATAGCATTCATATGGCCCGCAGCGAAAATGATGCGACCACCAATTATTTCTTAGCGACTGTCAGTTTGATGTCATTCAAGTGGCATTTAAAGGCTGTTCTTGGGATCTAGGCCTCCACTATGGTTTATTGGCGAAATACATGTACGCTGCTCTGCTAGGGTGCCTAAGAATTTTTAACAGTAATCTCACAGGCTATATATCGTTAGATTGGAAAGAATCTCTGCTTTTACTGAGGCGGGGCACTCTGGCTTTAGGGGTACAAATATTATTGATTTACCCAAATAGGTCAGATATATTCACTCTGTCGTATGAGAGCTTCATCTCATCGTAAGGATACGACTCATACAAAAATAAAAAGTTGTCCTATTTTGGTGGCTTGGTTTGCAGTTAAAAACTGTAGTTGCTGATATAGGTGTACGGGGAGTTATATGAAAAATACAGAAATTTCCAAAGCGATTAAGGTCGCTATGGGCATTGGTGCGTTCGCGATGGTTATGCCTTTCTCAGGCTACACGTTTGCGCAAGACGATAGTGCAGAAGAGCAGGTTGAAGAAGTAATCGTAACTGGTTCTAAGATTAAGCGCTCAGTTGGTGCTGATTCTCAGACTGTTATTACAATTTCAGCTGAAGACATGAAGGTTGCTGGTAGTGTTTCCGTTGCAGATGCACTGCGAACTTCAAACCTTAACTCACTGGGTTCTTTCCGTGAGTCTTCTGGTAGCTCAGCTCAGTCTAACGCCACTCTGGACCTTCGTGGTGCAGGCCCATCTCGATCACTTATCCTGATCAATGGTCGACGTGTTGTTGGTTCTCCTTCACTAGGTGGTGGCGGATCAGTTAACCTGAACATGATTCCTTTCTCTTTTGTTGAAGAGATTCAAATTCTTGCCGATGGTGCATCAGCCGTATACGGTTCTGACGCTGTTGCTGGTGTTGTCAACATCATTATGAAGTCTGGCTATGATGGCATGCGTTTTACTGCTTCTCATGGTGAGCGTTCAAAAGATGACGGCGGCGAGCAGAGCTTCTCTCTGATGATCGGTTCTACTGGAGATCGCTCTTCAGTAACTTTCGGTATCGAGCACGATTCACGTGACGAAATCTATGACGGTGATCGTTCTTACACTGCTGCTTCTTGGGGCGACCAGGACGGCGACGGTCAAATCATGGGCTACGGCGAAACAGCTGGTGTTTCTTTCTACGGTTACACGCTGATTAACCCAACGTACACCGGTGCTGCTTTTGATCCGAACGACGATACTACTTGGTATGTTCACCCAGGTAACAACTGTGCAGACGACGGTTCTTTTGCTGGCGTTATGCAGTCTGACTTGGTTTTCGGACCTAACACTGGTTACTACTGTGGCTACGCTTATGCCAACGTTTCTGCTAACAGAGCGTCTCTTGAGCGAACTCACGCTTTCGTAAGCTCTTCTTTCGAAGTGTCTGATGACATGACTGTTTATGCCGACGCAATTTTGGCTAACAATGAGTCTTTCGGTCGTTACGCTCCTCCAGCTGCTCCAGGAACTGCTCTGGCATCTGATCCACGCAACCCGTTTGGTCAGGACGTGTCAGGTTACTTCCGTTGGGTAGATATTGGTACTCGTGACAATGTTGTTAACGATACGTTTGTTGATGTTAACCTGGGTGTTAAAGGTAGCCTAACTGACGATCTGTCATACGATATCTACTACACCAACTCTGATTACCGTTCAGCTTCTATTGGTATGTACTACCTGAGCTATGGTGGTTTTGCTGAGAACATCCTGAGCGAAGTAACAGACTACGAAACCTATGTGAACAACCTGAAGTCAACGACTCTTAACGATGATCGTATGAAGATTCAGAAAATCACTGCTGGTGTTCAGTGGGATATGTTTGAGATGGATGGCGGTCAAGCCTACTCGTACTTCGGTGCTGAGACTTGGGATGTTGACTACTCTGCTTTGGTAGACGCTCAGTCAGAAGCTGGCCTGGTCGGCGGTTCTGCGGGTAACTCAGCTATTGGTAAGCGCAGCGTTTCTGCTCTTTCTGCTGAGACTATCCTGCCATTCACTGATTGGTTAGAAATCCAAGCGGCAGTTCGTTTCGATGACTACGATGACTTTGGTAAGGCTACTTCTCCACGTATTGGTGCCACTATCACTGCTATCGAAGATGTGACTATCAAGATGTCTTACGGTGAAGGTTTCCGTGCACCAGATCTATCTGATCTGTACGGCGCGACTTCTTTCTCTGCTGAGTCAGCTTATGACTACTACGGATGTCAGGTTCAGGGTGTTGCAGAGGCAGACTGTCCTCAGCGTCAGTTTGACACTTACATCGGTTCTAACCCTAACCTGGGTGCAGAAGAGTCAGAAAGCCTTTCGTTCGGTGTTGATTGGGCATTTATGCCTGATTGGGATGTGTCGGTTAACTACTTCGACATGACCGTAAGCAACTCAATCGAGTACGTAAGTGCTCAGGACATGTTGAATGTTGATTACAACTTGAACGGCGGCAACCCACAGGTTCAGCGTAATGCTAACGGTGGTGTTACTCGCATCGATGCTGGCTACCAGAATGCTATTACAGACCTCAACTTTGAGGCTGTGGATTTCGTTCTGCGCGGTGCAGTTGAGACTGACGAGTTTGGTACTTTCTACCCAGGCTTCCAGGCTACTAACTATTTGAACTTTGACTCAGAGACAGTATTTGGCTCTGGTGAAGTGACAAATGCTGTAGGCCTGTTGGGACTGCCTGATTGGATGTCTTATGCTTCAGTTTCATGGGTCATGGGCGATTGGAGTGCTTCGATCTCTGCTGACTACACTGGTGAGCAAGCAAGTAGCTCAGGTGAAACTAAGTACAAAGGCTACACTACAACCAATGCTAGAATTGGCTATGATTTCGGTGACATGGGCTCTGTAACCATCTCCGCAAACAACCTAGGAAACAAGGATCCACTTCTTGATTCTTCAGGTGCCAATGCTAACGAGTACATGTACTCGCAGGTTGGACGTGTAATTTACTTCAGCTACTCAATCGAGATGTAATGATTGCTGTATCTGTTTTAAATCTAGAGCCCGCATTTATGCGGGCTCTTTTTTTTGTATAAAATTTATAGAGGCAAGTATGGACGCATGGGGTAATTTTTGGGCCAAAGGGCACAGTACGACTTTTGGGGAGTACTTTAAAAATGGCTACACAGAAGGCTATGTTGCTTCCTGGTGGGCAAATATTCTCAAGAAAAAAATCGCCCAACATCAGGACGTTCTCGAAGTGGGGTGCGGAAATGCTTCGTTGCTACCGGCTATGCTCGACCTCCGAGTGAAAGGCAGCTACACCGGCCTTGATGCTGCACCAGTCAATATTTCGGATGCCGTCAAAAAGCGTTACAATGCGAATCTCTCAATTAGTCTCCATGGCAATACCTGCGTTGAAGACTTTAATACTGAACAGACATTCGACTTAATTGTTTCGGTGTATGGACTTGAATATTCCGATACCTCTATCTCTTTGCCATTACTTAAGTCACTTCTCAACCCTAACGGAAAAATGCATCTATTAATGCACCATTCGCATTCTGTGATTACCACAATGTCTGAAAAAGCCTTGGGTGAATTTGATTTTGATCTTATGGAGACAGGCGTTGACTACTTGTGTGTTATTAATGATGAGCTAGACAAAGAAAAAGGCGATTTGAAAGCGCTGGAGAGTTCTGTTGCCGCCAACAGGGCGAGAGGCTCAGTTAATGAATTTATTTCTTCAGTGATGAATACAGAACAATCCGAGCGCAATCCTATCCTGGTTGACTTCAGTCAGGCGCTGCTTGGGTACTTCAAACAGATAAGATCCTCAGCTGAGCAGCGAGCGGCTTATATCTGCGCAATTATGGAAGACTTTCATGCCTCAAAAGAGAGATATAGGCAGATGGTCTCAGTTGCTCGAGATGAAAAACAGATTGATACCTTTAGGTCAGATCTTAATGGTGCAGGCTTTATGGATGTTGATATACTCGTCCTACAAAAAGACGGGAGACCAGTAGCATGGTACGTATCAGCAGCTTAGCAGCACTATTATGTGCATTGTTTTCAATGTCAGCGCAGGCTGACGAGGTCAAGAAATGTCTTGAGATTCAAAACAGCGATCAGAGACTTGCCTGCTATGACAGCGCGTTTGGTTATTCGCAGCCAGTGGTCAGTGTTGAAAAGCCAGTTCGCAAGACCAATGACAACTCAGCTGTACCAGCAGATGTCGTCACTAGTGCGGTGACTACCAAAGCTCAACAGGCCTATGATCAGGTCATAGCAGACTCTAAGAGTATGGTTATTACCAAGGTGGGTGAGACTCGTCGTGGGCAGCTGTATTTCTTTACCGACAAAGGTAGAACATTTAAGCGCCTTACAGATCGCAATCTAACTCTGAAAGTAGGTCAGGTAGTGCGACTTGAAAAGGGCCTTTTAAGCGCTATATTCCTTGTTGCAGAGGATGGCCCAAAGATTAAAGTGAGTGAGATTAAATAGAGCGGTATACTTAGAGTGAATCCCTAGTTTTGGGGCTCCTAGGCACTGCAGCAGTTTAGCTGAATAACAATAATACAGTTCCTAAAAAACAAGACGACCAGCTCAGACCTGAATCAGAGCGGAACAGTACTAACAAAGAATTAACGGGAGATACAACTAATGCTAACTCGAAATTTGCAAAAGATATGGGTGCCTACGCTGTGCCTATTGATCTCATTTAGTAGTGGCCTACATGCTGCGTTGCCGCCATCGGTAGACGCTATTTTAGATCGTGGGGAGTTTTCAGGAGCAGATATCTCGCCTTCAGGAAAGTACATTGCGACGAGAATGACGGTCGACGATAGGCCTACATTGATATTTCTAGATAGAAAAACCTTGCGTCCTATTCGCAATGCGAGCATTCGCTTTGAGGAAGAGGATCGCATGCGTGTTGGCAGCGGCACCTGGGTATCTGATCGCAAATATTGGTATACAGCGTCTAGAGACGACAATGACGGCCGTCGTCCAGAAAATTGGGGCGATCGATTTGTCTATGATATTAAGACTGGCAAGAATACCCGAGTATGGACCTATCAGGGTGTGTACCTAAACCCCACTAGAAAAACCAATAAGGTCAACGGTTGGATGAATGTTCTGACTACGCTGCCTAAGGATGATAGCAAGGTCCTGGTCTCCGTTACCTCTTTCGGGAAAGGTCAAGCTCCGCGGCCTGTTGTGTACACCTTCGATATTAATTCATCCAAGATGGAGCGCCAGTTTATGGGCCCTGCTAAGGGTGCTGCAATCTTTGCAAACTCTGACGCGTCACACTTTGTGGCTGAGTCACCTAGTCGAACCGATATGACAACTAGCTTGTTTCACAAAGCCAGCACCGATGAGACCTGGACCGAGATCACTGAATTTGCCCCGCAGGGCTTTGAGAGTCTGAGCATCACTGATGATGGCAAGATACTGTATGGCTACATGCAGCAAGAGACTGGAATCAACGCAGGTCGCCAGCTAGTGAGTATCAGCCTTGCCGATGGCGCGTTGGATATCATCCATGACTTTGGTTTTGTCAGTGACCTTTCGACTACCTTCTCTGAAGATAACGGAACACCATCATTTTCAACTTGGGTCGATAGCGGACCGCAAATAAAAATCCATAGCAAAACCAAAGGCGGATCATTGGTAGCGGGCTTTATGAAGTCTTCCCCTGGTTCCAAAGTATGGAGTCTCGGTGGTGATGACGATGAAAAATTCATGACTTTCCTTGTCGCATCCCCCAGCCAGCCAGGGGAATACTACATGTGGGAAAAATCTAAGGGACAGGCAAAGTATCTGTATTCCGTTAGTGATGCCATGACTCAAGCCAATCTCAGCGGCTATACTTCGGTGAAGTTTGAGGCCAGTGACGGCGTTACCATCCAAGGCTGGCTAGTAATGCCTAGAGAGGGAAAGCCTAAGGGGCTTATTAACTATATTCATGGTGGCCCCCACGGCCCTTATAATTCCTATGATATGGATAGCTACATCCAAATTTATGCTGAACTAGGCTACGCAGTGTTTGCGCCAAACTTCCGTGGTTCTGGTGGTTACGGAAAGCAGTTTGAGCAATCCGGCTACACAGACTGGGGTACGCGCATGCTAGACGATCAGCGTGAGGGCGCAGAATATGTGCAGGCTAACTACGAGGTAGGCGAGAAAGTCTACACCGCTGGCGGCAGTTATGGCGGTTACTCAAGCGCTCACAACGTTGTTCGTCACAATGATTACTATGACTGCAGCATTATTGACGCTGGTTTCTTTGAGTTCGAAGAACTCAAGAAAACCTGGGACGGGCGCAACGGCTACTTTACGGACGCTTACACAGATGCAGCTATGGGTACGGATCCGGAGAAGTTACGTCAGATGTCACCAATCCATCATGTGGATAAGATCAGAGTACCTCTTTTAGTGAGTCACGGAATTATTGACCGAAGAACACCAGTTGCCGGTGCGCGAAAGTTCCGAGATGCTCTCGAAGAGGCAGGTGTTGACTTTGAATATCACGAGTACGCGAGAGAGGCTCACGGGCTGTACAATAAAGATAACCGTCTAGAGCATTATAAAAAAGTGCAGAGGTTTCTTGATCGCTGTGATTCTCTGTGATGCCACTTCACTAAAAGCATCCTAATAAAAACCCTGGTATATACCGGGGTTTTTACTTTTTGGTACCCGGTCTCGGACTAAACAGGCAGTGTTTTGGAAGTCTTTGCCTGCGAAGGCGGGGCGAAGCCCTGAGCGTTTTATGCGAATCTATCGAACCGTTCGATGACTATCTTATAGGCATAAAAAAGCCCCGACCTGAGCCGAGGCTTTTTAAAATTATGGTGCCCGGTCTCGGAATCGAACCAAGGACACGAGGATTTTCAATCCTCTGCTCTACCAACTGAGCTAACCGGGCGTCGCAATCTGTTTTTACTCATCTCGCGAGAGGCGCGTATTAAAACGCCTGAACCGCTTTTCGTCAAGGGTTATTCCGCAGGAGGAACGTATCCTTCAGCCTGATCCACCTGTTCACCTGCAAAGAACTTTTCACGTTGCTCTGAGAGATAACTTCGAGCGGTTAAATCCATCATATTTAAGCGCATTTCGTTGATTAATGTGGTCTGGTGTTCCATCCATTCAGCCCAGGCCTGCTTGGAAATATGTGTAAAAATTTCCTCGCCTTTAGGTCCTGGGAATGGTGGCATATCCAACCCGGGGAGTTCTTGTTTGAGCTTGCGGCAAAAAACGGTGCGCGCCATGAGTGACCTCAGTATATTTGTTTGGCTATCTTTGGGTTAGCAGCGCCTTGATAGGAGCGGGCATGCCTAATGATAGTGGTTTCTGTGGGTTATACCAGACCTGATTGTCGGTTTCGGCTACCCTGAGGTCTGAATTATCAGCCTTGATAATGAGTGGCTGATAATCCAGGTGGAAATGACTAAAGGTATGTCGTCGCTCGGGCATTAGCTGGTACTGGCTAAACGCTATCCCTAGTTCAGAGCAGGTTTTTTCTATCTCAGTGGTGCTCTCACATTGAGGAAAAACCCAGAGGCCACCCCATAGCCCAGCCGGCGGATTTTTTTCCAACAGAAGCTCGCCCTGTTGGTTTTGAATCATCAAAAACAATGCTGTTTTCACCGGTAATTTTTTCTTTGGTTTTTTGCCGGGATAGTCAGTCTGCTGACCCTGACTGAAGGCAATGCAGTTAGCTGAGATAGGGCAGGCTGCGCAGTTAGGCGAAGATCTGGTACAGAGCGTTGCGCCGAGATCCATCATAGCCTGAGTATAGTCTGCGACCCGATGTAAAGGGCTGTAGGTTTCCGCCTCTGCCCAAAGACGCTTATGAACTGCTGTCTGCCCGGGCCAGCCCTCAATAGCGGCAAATCGCGCTAAAACTCGCTTAACGTTGCCGTCTAGAATAGCGGCGGGTTTTTTAAAGGCAATAGAGCAAATTGCCCCTGCTGTCGAGCGCCCAATACCCGGCAGTTCAATGAGCTGTTCAACACTGTCTGGAAACTCACCGTTCAGTTCTTGACAGATCAGCTTTGCAGTCTTGTGCAAATTGCGTGCTCGCGCGTAATAGCCCAGACCTGTCCAGTGGTGAAGTACCTCATCTTCAGAGGCGCTAGCTAGTGCAGATACACTAGGAAAAGTGTACATAAACCGTTCAAAGTAGGGGATTACAGTGCTGACCTGCGTCTGCTGTAGCATGATTTCAGACACCCAAACCCTATAGGGATTAATGCTACTTTGCCAAGGCAAATCAGTTCGCCCATGCAGATCAAACCAATTCAACACTGCTTGTTGAAACTGTTGAGGACTCATAGTCACCGCTTGAGAAGATCCTTAATAAGGCTTTTGACCTGGTCGGTTGAGTCCTGTTGTTTCAGGCCAGACCTGTCTAAAAGTCTGTCCAGAGCACTGTCTTTAAGTAAATCTCTGATGATGCGCTCGTCCGGTTTACAGGAGGGCCCGCTGCTCGCATCGCTATCAAACTGCCCCTCGCAAACAAAGGGTAGTTGACGATTTTGAAGGCGTTTATTGATGTTACAGCCCGCCGCGCTGGTTACTGGCTGGTCGACTCGGGCACTGGCGTTAATGCGGTACTGGCGTTTTATAAGATCCACTGTACCTCGACCCATAATATCCAGATTCCCAGTGCCAGTGCTGTAATCCTTCACCAGTAATTGGCCATCGCTGAATTGAAAATTACCCTGCAGGTCGCTTAGCTCGGTTCCCTGTGGCCAGGTCTGCCCAGATTGAGGCTTTCCTGATAGTAGAGTTGCGGCGTTGCAGAAGGTCTGCTCCAGATTAATGGTTCTATAGATGGGCTTTTTTATCCCGAACTGTCCCGCACCAGTTAGAGATTTAACCAGCTGTCCAATATCTTGGCCAGCGCTCTGAATATTAGCCTCTAGATTGAGGGTGCCGCTCAACTCAGTGTTGCCCGCTAGCGCCTTCATGGCCTGATTTAAATCGATGTTATAAACCGAGGGCTGCAGGCTAAAGCTTGGCTGAGCCGAGCGCATATCCAGTTTTCCGATTGCATTAATCTGCCCATCAAACACATCGGCATTCAGCGAGGTCATGCGCAGTACGCGCTGATTGCCAAATATATTGCTATAGAAGTTTTTTACGCTAAAGTCTGACATCTCAACCCTGCCAAGGTTGATCTCGACCTGGCTTCGACCCTGCCAGAGTGCGAAGGGTATTGCTAGGGGAGCGAAGAGGCTGCTATTCGCACTGTCAGTCGTTTTTGGTAAGTAGTCAGCTACGCGCAAAAGATCCCCGGATACCAGAGTAATCAAATTATCTCTGGGGTGATCTATGCTGACGTCGACATCGAACAGCTGATCATCTAGCGTTAACTTGCTAACAAAATGTGAAGCGGCACCGGTATCTAAGCTGAAACTGGTTTGCACATTGAACTTCGAAAGCGCGTCGGGTGCCACTGTATCAGGTACTGCTAGCAGGGGCGCCAATGGCTGTATGGTCTTGATTAGCTGTCTAAGATTAATCGTACTAGAGGTTAAATTGCCCTGCACAAACGAGGCATTGTGGTTAGCACTGAGTTGACCAGAAATCATCATGTCATCAAGCATAAATTGCAGGTTACTGAGGCTGAGATTCTCAATGTTCTGGTCGTTTAGATTAAGGGCCACATCTGTTTGCAGTTTCAGTTGGTGTCCCCCTAACACAGAGGCAGAGACAGATAGGGGGAATCGTTGACCAAGTAGTGACAAATGCCTTGTTACGAGCTGTACATTGTTGAGCTGCACAGGCAAAGCATTTGCGGCGGTCCAAAGAATGCTCCCACCCTCGAGGCGCAGCGAACTCAATTGCAACTCGTCAAAGGGTTTGTTGAAGCTCAGTAATTGGTTCCAATCGGTGGCTAGGGTCAGAGATTCTGCAGAGCCGGCTATCACTTTGTTGTCGCTAAAGGAAATATCAGCTACAGACAGGCCAAGCTTTGGGAAAACCTTCCAAGCAATATCGCCATCAATTGTTATATCCCAGCCTTGTTTTTGAGCTAGCGTCTCAATTTTTGGTTTGTAGCTGTTAACATCGATAGAAAATGTGAGATACATTATCCCAACGGCGAATAATGTAGCCACTGTAATCAGGCCAGTGACGAGCCATTTAAAAAGATTTTTCACAATATCCATCAGTCAAGGGTTGCTCTGCGTTGGCTTATAGTACCCTAAACAGAACAACCCTTAAATACTGACTGCTGGCTGGGCCTAGAAAGAGTAGCTGGCGCGAATGCCTAGGTTTCGACCCGCCAATGGCACCTGATTTTTGACGAATGAGCTGTGGTTTCTAGCCACTTCGTCCAGCAGGTTTTTGCCAAACACTGAGAGAGTTAAATCCTGCCCTGAGTTGAACTCATAGGTCTTTGAAAGATTTAGATTAAGCATTTTAAACCCGTCAGTGCCGGTCTCACTGTCAGCAATCTCCCCCTGAGCCATCACATCCTTGAGTGTTAGGGCAGCTTCGAGCCCCTCATTTGAATAGGTCAGCTGATAGAGGTTTCTTCGCGGAGTTATCCTAGGAATATACCCTCCACCCGCAAATTCCCCTGAGATAGAATCCGTTGCAAACGACAGAGTTATCTCGCCAAGAGCCAGGTCAAATCTCTGACCAAGCTCAAATTCATAGCCATCAAATTCTGCATCTCGCTGGATGTAGTTGGCCAGAATCAGACCATGATGAGGCTCTTCATCGAGGTGTTCGGCATGATCCTCTTCGGTTTCATCCAGCAGGTAAATATAGTTGTCTACCTTATTTTGGAAGAAAGTTAGTGATGTATAAAACCCATCTTTTTCATAATTCAATGTCAGATCAATATTGTTAGAGCGTTCAGAATTCAAGTTTATATTGCCGACTTCTGTTCTTTGAGTAGCAAGATGTGGGCCATTCATAAGAAGCTCGACCGCCGTGGGTGCTCGTTGCACGCTGGCAATGCCAAAATTAACCTCTAATCCCTCATTGATTTCTCTACCCAGAGTCAGAGCAAAACTTGTGTTGCTGAGATCGCGTTTGAAATACTCTGTTTCACCTTCGTGCTCTGCCCCATGGTCATGCTCAGGCTCCAGCTCGTGCTCTTCATGATGAGAGATAGAGCCATTGCGGCTCACTTGGTCATGTCGGATTCCAAAGTCGAGGTGAAAGGGAGCAAAGTCTTTGCTCAGGTAATAACCCAG
Organism: Porticoccaceae bacterium; assembly: GCA_018663035.1. Lineage (GTDB taxonomy): Bacteria > Pseudomonadota > Gammaproteobacteria > Pseudomonadales > Porticoccaceae > HTCC2207. The sequence goes on along the minus strand of JABJEX010000013.1, from coordinate 80,657 downwards.
TGTGACTTCCGTGCTCTCGGTTGGATTGATATAGGCCTCTTCACCCAGCACAGCCACCTGCTCGTCGACAAAATTAATGGCCACTTTTTGCGACAGTGCGGCATTGCTCATATCGAAAATTGCACCAAATTCAGTGGCTTTATTGCTGAAGACTGTCGGCGCTTCTTCGTGGTGAGCAGGGGATTCTTCAGGCTGGTGATCTTCCTCTTCGACATGTTGCTCAGTGAGCATGTAATCACTGTCTCTAAAATGATAGTTGACCTGCTTCAGTCTGCTGTTACTCAGAATATAAGAGCCTTCAAAGTTGTAAACCTTAGAGTCTGTTGCAGAGACTATTCTTTCTTCCTCATGCTCCTCTGAGTGCTCGCCATGAAAAGGGATACCGTAGAGGCTCTCTCTATCATTGAATGAGATTCCAAAATAGCCCCAGGTACCGGTCTTGGAGATACCCAGTCTTGACGAGGAGGCTGCGAGATCCGAATCTGGCAGATAATCTAGATTTTCCTCTTCTTCATGTTCATGCTCGTCTTGGTCATGCACAACAGCGCCCTTGGGGATGTCAAAATTATCGAACTGAGCATCCTTAAAGGCAAAACTTAGATTCAGTCCGCCCAGGTTATTCTGATAAGAAAAATCTTGAGAGTCGCCGTTGTTAACCGACTGAGCCTCAAGGCCGAGCTTAACCTCTGGCTCAGTGACGTCTTTTCTGGCAATGGTGTTGTCGACTACGTTGACTATCCCACCAATAGTGCCGTTGGAATACAGTAGCGATGAGGGGCCTCTTACTACCTCAATTTGTTGGATATTGCTGAGATCTACGTCGATACCATGGTCTGGTCCCAGGCCAGACACATCTCTTACCACAACACCGTTATTGAGGATTTTTACTCGATTTCCCGACATTCCTCTTATGATGGGTTGGCCTACGCCAGCACCATAATCACTGGAGGATACGCCAACTAGGCCGTCGAGAGTCGCACCTATATTCTGGCTTGCGTCAGCGGCTATAGACTGGCCGTCAACAATATGCAGAGGGTTTGAGATGGCCTCAGCAGATGCATCAATCAAGGATGATGTAACGATAATTTCTTCGATTTCCTGGCTAAATGTGCTGCAGGAAACGCTCATTACACAAACTGCCAGCGACAGCCTGCGATTAAACAAAGTCTTCATAACTGTTCCTCTAAAAATAAGTCCTACGTCGGGTGGCCGACGCAAATTGGTTCCAAATGGAAATAGATTATTTAGAGGCTAAATGGGGGAGCTCTGGCTAGCTGGCAACCCTTGCTGGGGTCACTGACAGCCTGAACGTGCTGATTTGGCTTGGGTAATTTGGTTTCTGATGGATAGGTTGTTTCGTTATCAGTGGCAAGCGCAGCAGACGAGTGTTGCAGTACTGAGACCGAGCAGCTGCTTTCTTGATGATCATTGTGGGTATGCGCGGAAGCGGTCACCGACCCAAGGCCGATAATCAAACAGAGTGCTAGAGCAAAAATTGTATTAACACGCTTCATAATAAGAAGATGCCCAGTAAGCCGGACGGACTATGCATGTCCAATCATTCTAGCGCTTTTTTGTACTGTAGCAACATCTAATTTGCAGTATAATGCCGCCTCAATTTGAATACCTCGGAGATCCCATGGCAGCTCGCACGGCCACAGTCACCCGCAATACCCTTGAGTCTCAGATTACCATCACGGTGAATTTGGATGGTACCGGGCAGGCTAACCTGCAAACACCAGTTCCCTTTCTGAACCATATGCTGGATCAAATTGCCCGCCATGGTTTGGTTGACTTGGACATTCAGGCAGCCGGCGATACCGAAATTGATGATCACCACACGGTTGAAGACATAGGTATTACTCTGGGTATGGCGATTGCAGAAGCTATAGGCGACAAGAAAGGTCTTGCTCGCTACGGCCATGCCTACGTGCCTCTAGATGAAGCGTTGTCGCGTGTGGTAATGGATTTTTCTGGTCGGCCAGGCTTAATTATGAAGGCTGATTTTGTGCGCAGCCACGTAGGCAACTTTGACGTGGATCTGACCCGCGAATTCTTTCAGGGTTTTGTAAACCATGCTCTGGTTAGCCTGCATATCGACAATCTGCGAGGCGCCAATGCGCACCACCAGGTCGAGACTATCTTTAAAGCCTTCGGCCGCGCTCTGCGCATGGCCGCCTCGGCAGACGAGCGTATGGCTGGGGTAATGCCATCGACTAAAGGGACATTGTAGGCGTCCCTTACCTTTTTAGCACACAGGCGCACTGTACGGTTTTTTTATGAGTGATTTCCGCAGCCATATTGTCGTGATTGACTACGGGATGGGCAACCTCCATTCTGTCGCCAAAGCGCTAGAGCATGTTAGCCCTGGCGCTCGTGTGACTATTACGGCCGACCCCACCATAGTAGAAGATGCAGATCGCGTGGTATTTCCCGGTGTAGGGGCCATCCGCGACTGTATGACCGAAATCCAGCGTTTAAAAGTTGGCGAGGTAGTGACCAAAGCCATTAGAACCAAACCGGTGCTAGCAATCTGTGTGGGCATGCAAGCCTTGATGCTGCGGAGCGAGGAAAATGGCGGCGTAGACTGTCTTGGGTTGCTGCCTGGAGAGGTAAAGTTCTTCGGGGACAACCTGCAAGATTCTCAGGGCACCAAACTAAAGGTTCCTCATATGGGCTGGAATAATGTTCGTCAGAGCATGGACCACCCCATGTGGCATGATATAGCCCAGGACAGCCGTTTCTATTTTGTGCACAGTTATTTTGTCGATGCCAAAAACAATCCCCATGTCGCAGGGACCTGTGATTATGGCTCTCCTTTTGCTGCTGCACTTAGCCACAAAAACCTCTTTGCGGTTCAGTTCCACCCAGAAAAAAGTGCCGAAGCTGGTCTGCAACTGCTGCGCAATTTTTGCCGCTGGTTGGGCTGAGCCAAATTCTATCCATGGACTCAATCACCACTGATTCTCAACAACTGATCTCTCGGCTGAATGCCGAAACAGCAAAGATTGGTTGGCATGAACTGCAAAAGCACTATGCTTCTGGCAATCTGCTGTCTGTAGCAACGGGTACCGATCTTATTGAGGTGGCAATAGCATTGCACAGGGACGACAAGGCCTTGGTGCAGCAGTGGCTAGGAAATGGCTCTCTCAGTCGAGTGGAAGATCATCAGGCCATGGACTGGTACGACTGCAATAGGCTACTCTGGGCACTGGTTATCCCGCCCTTTGTGCTCGTTCAGGAAACTCAAGAAGTGCAGGAAATAGAATAAGAAACAGGAAGAGGTGAAACGTGGATTTAAATAATAAAGTTGCAGTAGTCACTGGTGGTGCATCCGGACTGGGTCGCGCGGCCGCGCAGGAGCTATCGGACCGAGGTGCAATCCTGGTGATCATAGATATGAACGCCGAGGCTGGCGCCAGAGCAGTGGAAGAGTTAGGTGCACAGCGGGCGCACTTTATCTCATTGGATGTGTCCAATGGCCCAGATGTTGAAGCGGCGTTCGAAAAAATTGTTGCGGATCTGGGGCGCGTGGATGTCTGTGTGAACTGCGCCGGTATAGGTATTGCCGCAAAGACCATTGACCGCGAGGGTAACCCCCATAATCTAGATCACTACCGCAAGGTTATTGAGGTCAATCTGATAGGTACCTTCAATATCTCCCGCTGCGCGGCGGCTGCTATGGCGCGCAATGAACCAGATGAAAAAACCGAGCGCGGTGTGATTGTCCATACCGCATCTATCGCCGCCTTTGATGGTCAGATGGGGCAGGTGGCTTACTCTGCGACCAAGGGTGGCATTGTGGGTATGACCTTGCCTATGGCGCGAGATTTGGCGGCCGTTGGTATTCGTATTAATACCATCGCCCCAGGTGTGATGGCCACGCCATTGATGCTCGGAGCACCACAGCAGGTACAGGATGGCATTGTGTCTGGTATTCCTTTCCCCAAACGACTCGGCGAGCCCTCAGAATTTGGCCAGCTAGTTGTGCATATGGTCGAAAATAGCTACCTCAATGGTGAAACTATCCGCCTCGACGGCGCAGTGAGAATGCAGCCCCGTTGATGCAAATCCGTGAAGCTCAAGACGCTGACTTTGCTGCTATCTGGCCAATCTTTAAGCAGATAGCAGCAGCGGGTGATACCTATGCTTACAGTCCCGATATTGGCGAACAGGAAGCCCGGCGAGTTTGGATGGAACTGCCAGCCAAAACCTATGTAGTCGAGCAGAACGGCCAGCTTCTAGGCACCTATTATATTAAGACCAACCAAGCTGGCCCCGGAGCCCATGTGTGTAATTGTGGCTATATGGTGGCAGCAGAGGCCCGGGGTATTGGACTGGCCACTGCTATGTGTGAGCACTCTCAGCAGATCGCGATTGAGCTTGGTTACACGGCCATGCAGTTTAATTTTGTGGCCTCGACTAATCTGGGGGCAGTGCGGCTGTGGGAGAAGTTGGGTTTTGATATTGTAGGTCGCTTGCCCAAGGCATTTAATCATCCCTCGGAAGGTAATGTGGATGCATTGGTGATGTATAAGTTGTTAGAAGCGGTTGGCTGATAGGGGTCTCTCTAACCCCGCTTTAACCATTCAATAACCGCTTCTCGCGATCCTCTAAAAACCACCAGCTCATTTTTCTTATCCAGTTGATAGTTGTACATGGGATCGTAATAGTCTTTGGTAATAAGACTTAACCAATGGCGGTGACTAGCAAAATTATCCTGATGCTGGACAGCAATAGCATTATCCATAGAGGTCATGAGCTCCTTGGTGCGTTGACCGCCTAATCGCTTTTGTACTCGCAGAAGACTCTCTCGCAAATAGTTCGCAAACGCCTGCTCACCATTAGCACCAAAATACGCCATGGTTTTTAAATAGCGCTCCACCACGTACTCCTGCCACAGGCGTTCTAGCCGCTCATCAAAATCCATGTCAATCACTACAAACTGACTCTGTGCCATGCGGTCGGCAAAATAATGGGGAATATGGCGGGCGCCAATATTGCGGCTTTCATCTTCGAGTACCACCATAGACTGGGGATGCTGATCCTCGATCTTTAGTAGATCGATGGCAATACGGTTCTCAAAATCAATCTGCGCTGGCTGTTCGTCAAGGGGGCGCCCAAAGCTTGAGCCCTTGTGATTAGCTGCGCCCTCAAGATCCAATCCAGTAGGCAGTCTCTGAATAATCTCGGTTTTGCCTGTGCCAGTCATGCCGGACACTATGGTAAACATATTGTCAGCACAGTAATCCATCAGATACTGATATAAAAAACCGCGCAGAGACTTATAGCCTCCCTCAACCTTGGGGCACTCCACATCTGCCTCTGCCAGCCACTGTTGAGATAGCTGCGAGCGCAACCCGCCCCGAGCACAGTAGAGTACTGTATTGGGATGGCTGCCAATAAAATCCAGCCAAGCCTGCACCCGCTGCTGCTTTATATCTCCCTGAACTAATTTATGGCCCAGCGCTATCGCCGAGTCCTGACCGTTATTTTTATAGCGCAGGCCCACCTGATGACGCTCATTATCAGTCATCAGCGGCAGATTAACCGAGGCTGGTAAAGCGCCATTAATAAACTCGACCGGCGCCCGCACATCAATCATCGGAGTATCCTCAAGCAGCAGCTGCCGATAATTATTTATTAGCGGCAGGCTCATGCAACAACCTGAATGGTCGAGTTGCTAAAGGCCTGGCTTAGTTTGCCTACAGGCTGGTGACAACAGCCGGCATTTCGCAAAAGATCACTCACCAACTGAGCAGACTCAGGCTCAACCGCCACCAATAGCCCACCGCTGGTCTGAGGATCGCAGAGTAGAGTCCGACTCTGGGCGTCAGTACCAGACACTGAGCTGCCAATACTCTCCCAATTGCGGCCACTGCCACCGGGTACACAGCCCTGATTAAGGTAATCTACAACAGCAGGATCCAACAGCGGCACAGCATCAAGTTGCACTGACGCCGATAACCCACTGCCTTGGCAGATCTCTAGTAGATGGCCCAGCAGACCAAAGCCAGTGACATCGGTGATGGCCGTTACTCCATCAATCTTGGCAAGCTCTGCGCCAATGCTATTTAGCTTCATCATATTATCTACCGCCAGACGGGCATGCTCAGGCTGCAGCTTACCCTGCTTCTCAGCAGTGGTGAGAATACCCACACCAATAGGCTTGGTTAAAAATAACTGATTACCCGCTTTCGCTGTCCTGTTTTGCTTAAGATGCTCCAGATTTACTCGGCCAGTTACCGCCAGGCCAAAAATAGGCTCTGGCGAATCAATCGAATGCCCGCCTGCCAAATGAATACCCGCCTCAGCGCAGGCATGACGACCACCATCAATAACCTGTTGTGCCACCTCAGCAGGCAAGCTGTTGATTGGCCAGCCAAGAATAGCAATCGCCATCATTGGCGTGCCGCCCATGGCATAGATATCACTGATCGCATTTGCGGCGGCTACCCGACCAAATTCAAAGGGGTCATCGACAATAGGCATAAAGAAGTCAGTGGTACTGATCACCCCAGTGCCATCCCCTAGATCATAGACCGCAGCATCGTCTTTGGTGCTGTTACCAACGAGCAGATTGGAATCAGTAGGAGGAATAAAGTCCGTTTTGAGGATGGTCTCCAATACCCCGGGGGCGATTTTGCAGCCGCATCCGGCGCCGTGGCTGTATTGGGTGAGTCTTATTTTATTATCTAACATGATTTTTAGAGACGCGAAAAATTTAGGGTTCTAGAGTACTTGGTTTGCCAAAGAAGATCATTGGCTTTGTTGCTTACAGTATTCTCTGGGCGTTAGCCCGGTCCAATTTTTAAAGGCACGAGTAAAGGACCTTGACTCCGAAAACCCTACTAAATCAGCTACCTTCTCGACACTTACTCGCTCATTGACTAGTTTGTTGATGGCCACTTCTCTGCGTAGATTATCCTTGATCTTTTGGTAGCTGGTCGCGCTATCCTTGAGTCGCCGATGCAGTGTTTGGCTACTAATACCTAATTCCCCTGCTAACTCATGTATTGGGACGAATACCAGCTTGTCGGGATGGCGCTGAGCAATGATTCTCTCTATCTGTGCTTCTAAGGTGCTGTCAGAGCCTGGGATAGTCATAACATCTGCGGGCGCGTTTTGCACAAAGGTCGCCAGTTCCTGGTCGGAGCGAACCAGAGGCTTCTCTAGATACTGCGCGTCAAACACTAGCTGATTGGCACTGGCATTAAACTGCAGTTGCGACGGAAACATTATCTGTAACTCACTTCTATGGGCTGGTGCGCCGAAGTTAAAGTGAGTTTCTTTAAGGCGAATTGGCTCCCCGATATACCAGCTGGGAAAGCGATGCCAGATAACCAGCCAGAATTCAGCCATAAAATGTTCTGGGTCTAGGTTGGGTTTGTCCATGGTAAAGCTCAGTATCGCATTACTCTGGAATCGGGTTAGCTTCATGGGTATGTCATTGCTGACTAGGTTGTAAAAATTTACTGCCTTATCTAAAAGCTCACCCAATGTACTACAGTGGCTGACCAGTTCGGCCATGATGGCAAAGAGTCCAACTTTGCAGCGGTTCTGGGTAAAACCCATAAACTCATCATTTAGAGTTTCTTGCACTGTCTTGAACAGCCGTGCTACCTGATCTGTGTGCACGCGCTGATTGGGCTGTCCCATCACTGCTGGGTTAATCCCTGCGCGCTCCAAAGCTTGCTGCTGGGGAAGATTATTCTCTCTAAGGCCATGCATGCAGGAGATGACATGGTGGTTGCAAATGGTTGCCATGGGTTGCTCCTACTGGGAAATTTATAATAATTGTGAGTTTGTAATAAATATAAGCGCTTTAATAGTAGTTTACCGGATATTAAATGGCAATAAATGTGAGTTTATCTGTCGAAAATAGACCTTCTATTAGTGACTTCAGTCCTGCATAGTTCCGCTATCAAAAAATACGCCGGAGTTAAAATGGCAGATAGCACAAAACTCACTAGCTGGCAGCAGCTGGCTACCAAAGAGCGCAAAGGTGCAAGTCCCGACGATCTGTTGTGGCAGACGCCCGAAGGTATTGAGGTTAAGCCCCTGTATACCGCGGCAGACACCGCTAACCTTGAACATATGGACAGCTTGCCGGGCTTTGCGCCCTACAAGCGCGGTCCTAAGGCAACGATGTATGCGGGTCGACCCTGGACAGTGCGCCAGTACGCGGGTTTTTCAACCGCTGAAGCCTCCAACCAGTTCTACCGCAAAAACCTCGCTGCTGGTCAGCAGGGTTTATCGGTTGCCTTTGATCTGCCCACTCACCGCGGCTATGACTCTGATCACCCAAGGGTAGTGGGGGACGTTGGTAAGGCTGGCGTGGCGATTGACTCTGTTGAAGACATGAAGATTTTATTTGATGGTATTCCATTGGATAAAGTCTCTGTGTCCATGACCATGAATGGAGCGGTGCTGCCGGTGATGGCTAGCTATATAGTCGCTGCTGAAGAGCAGGGTGTTGCGCCGGAGCAGCTGGCGGGCACTTTGCAAAACGATATTTTAAAAGAGTTTATGGTGCGCAATACCTATATCTACCCACCGGCGCCGTCTATGCGGGTGGTGTCGGATATTATTGGCTACACCGCTGAGCATATGCCCAAGTTTAACTCCATTTCTATTAGTGGCTACCATATGCAGGAAGCCGGGGCCACCAATGTACAGGAGCTGGCCTATACCATTGCCGATGGTATTGAGTATGTGCGCACCGCCATTGATAGCGGTATGGATGTGGATAAGTTTGCCCCGCGGCTGTCGTTCTTTTTTGCCATTGGTATGAACTTCTTTATGGAGATTGCCAAGTTGCGGGCGGCGCGAATTTTATGGGCCACATTGATGGAGGAAAAGTTTGCCCCCAAAGATGATCGCTCGTTGGTATTACGCACCCACTGCCAGACGTCCGGTGTGAGTCTGACCAGCAAAGACCCCTACAATAATGTGATGCGAACTACCATTGAAGCAATGTCAGCGGTGCTGGGCGGCACCCAGTCATTACATACCAATTCGTTCGATGAAGCGTTGGCACTGCCCACTGAATTTTCTGCCCGCATTGCCCGCAATACGCAGCTAGTGATTCAGGAGGAGACCGGGATTACTAATGTGGTGGATCCGCTGGCTGGTTCCTATTATGTGGAGTCGCTCACTGACTCTCTGGTAAAAGCGGCTCGCGAGATTATCGATGAAGTGGAAGCCATGGGTGGTATGACCAAGGCAGTAGAGTCCGGTTTGCCCAAGCTGCGTATTGAAGAGGCGGCGGCATTGCGCCAGGCGCGCATTGATCGCGGTGAAGAGGTAATTGTTGGCGTCAATAAATACCAGCTTGAGGTGGAGCCTGAGGTGGATGTGCTGGATATTGATAACAGCGCAGTGCGGGAATCTCAGGTGGCGCGCTTGGCGCAGGTGCGCAGTTCGCGGGATACAGCTGCCTGCGAGCGGGCATTGGCCGCGCTCACTGAGGCTGCTAAAACCGGTCAGGGTAACCTGCTGGCACTGGCTGTGGATGCGGCCCGGGCCAGGGCTACCGTGGGTGAGATTTCGGATGCGCTGGAATCGGAATGGGGCCGCCACAAGGCCCAGCAGCGTTCCATCAGCGGAGTTTACGGCTCTGCTTATCAAGATGATGAGGGTTTTATGAGTATTAAAAATAAGGTTGAAGCCTTTGCCGAAAACCATGGCCGTCGCCCGCGTATGCTGGTGGTAAAAATGGGTCAGGACGGACATGACCGCGGTGCCAAGGTTATTGCCACGGCCTTTGCCGACCTGGGCTTTGATGTGGATGTGGGGCCCATGTTTCAGACCCCAGAAGAGGCGGCCCAGCAAGCGATTGAAAATGACGTCCATATTGTCGGTGTATCTTCTCAGGCAGCCGGTCACAAGACACTGGTGCCGCAATTAATTGCCAGTCTCAAGGCGCAGGGGGCTGAGGACATTGTGGTGATCTGTGGCGGTGTGATTCCACCCAAAGATTACGACCAACTCCGCGCAGATGGGGTGGCAGCTATCTTTGGTCCCGGCACCAATATTCCCCAGGCGGCTGAGGCCGTACTTGAGTTGATTAAGGAATAACCATGAAAGAAATACTGGAGCAGTTAGAAGAAAAGCGCAGTCGTGCCAGATTGGGCGGCGGACAAAAACGCATTGATGCTCAGCACGCCAAGGGCAAGCTCACGGCCCGAGAGCGTCTTGACCTGCTATTGGACGAAGGCAGCTTTGAAGAATGGGATATGTTTGTCGAGCATCGCTGTACGGATTTTGGTATGGATCAGCAGCATGTGCCCGGCGATGGTGTTGTGATTGGCTATGGCACCATCAACGGCCGTTTGGTCTTTGTTTTTAGTCAGGACTTTACCGTTTTCGGTGGCTCGCTCTCAGAGGCTCACGCCGAGAAAATATGCAAACTAATGGATCAGGCCATGAAAGTCGGCGCCCCGGTGATTGGTCTTAACGACTCTGGCGGTGCCCGTATTCAGGAGGGTGTCGCTTCGCTGGGTGGCTATGCCGAGGTATTCCAGCGCAATGTGATGGCCAGTGGTGTGATTCCCCAAATCAGCATGGTGATGGGCCCCTGTGCTGGGGGTGCAGTTTACTCGCCAGCGATTACCGATTTTATTTTTATGGTGCAGGACAGCAGCTATATGTTTGTCACTGGCCCGGACGTTGTAAAAACAGTGACCCATGAAACTGTCACTGCCGAAGAGTTGGGCGGCGCCAATACCCATAGCACCAAATCAGGTGTTGCGGATCTGGCCTTTGATAATGATGTGGACGCGTTGCACAAGCTGCGTCGCTTTGTGAACTATCTGCCTGCTAATAACCGCGAAAAACCACCAGTATGGCCAACAGAGGACAGTGCTGACCGCATTGATATGTCGCTGGACACTTTGGTGCCCAGTGACCCCAATAAGCCCTACGATATGAAAGAGCTGATTCTCAAGGTGGCAGATGAGTCAGAGTTTTTTGAACTGCAGGTCAGTTATGCAAAAAATATTATCACCGGATTTATTCGTATTGAGGGATCTACAGTTGGCGTAGTGGCCAATCAGCCAATGGTAATGGCAGGCTGTTTGGATATTGATGCCTCCCGCAAGGCAGCGCGATTTATCCGCTTCTGCGATGCTTTTAATATTCCTGTGCTGACTCTGGTCGATGTCCCAGGCTTTATGCCCGGCACCAGTCAGGAGTATGGCGGCATTATTAAACATGGTGCCAAGCTACTTTACGCCTACGCGGAATGCACAGTGCCCAAGGTGACGCTGATTACCCGCAAGGCCTATGGTGGTGCCTATGATGTGATGGCGTCTAAGCATCTGCGCGGTGATGTAAATCTGGCTTGGCCCACGGCAGAGATTGCGGTGATGGGCCCCAAGGGCGCGGTTGAGATTATTTTCCGAAATGATATTGGCGATCAGGAAAAAATTGATGCGCGCACTGAGGAGTATCGCAAGAAGTTTGCCAATCCTTTTATCGCTGGTAAGCGAGGCTATATAGACGATGTCATTATACCTCACAGCACCCGCAAGCGGGTGGCGCGTTCTCTGGCTATGCTCAAAAACAAGAGCATAGAAAACCCCTGGCGCAAGCATGGCAATATTCCGCTGTAGGGCTTGAATTTCTGGCAAACCGCTGTGACACGCCGCGAGTGCGGTCGCTCCCGGCATCATGCCTACCGCGACACTAATACATCCGTGTATGTCGTCCTTGTAGGCTCTGCGACAGCATCCCTGCTGTCGAAGGTCACAGCGGTTAGCCAGCAACTCAAGCATTCAAAGTTGGGCAGAATATTTAGAGTTTTAAAAAAGAAACTGTGTGATGTTGATTTGCCAATAAGCAAAAACAAAAGCGAATAGTTTTTAAGGGTAAAGGGTTTATGTTGAAGAAAATATTAGTGGCCAACCGTGGTGAAATTGCCTGTCGTGTATTCTCCACAGCCAAAAAAATGGGTATTGCCACTGTGGCGGTCTATTCTGATGCCGACGCCGATGCGCTTCATGTGCAGATGGCTGACGAGGCAATCAATATAGGCCCAGCCGCCTCAGCGGAAAGCTATCTGGTGATTGATAAGATTATTCAGGCCTGTCGTGATACTGGTGCTGATGCGGTGCATCCGGGCTATGGTTTTCTCTCGGAGAATAGTCAATTTCGAGATGCGTTGGATGATGCAGGCATTATTTTTATTGGCCCGGGCAAAAAAGCGATTGAGTCTATGGGGGATAAGATTACCTCCAAATTAATTGCTGAAAAAGCTGGCGTTAGCTGTATTCCGGGCTATACCGATGTGGTGCGAGATGCGGATCATGCGGTGGAGATTAGCAATGGTATTGGTTATCCGGTAATGCTGAAGGCCTCCGCCGGTGGCGGCGGTAAGGGCATGCGAGTGGCCTGGGATGAGGCAGATTGTCGCGACGGTTTTGAACGCGCCACCAATGAAGCACGCTCTAGCTTTGGCGATACGCGCATCTTTATTGAAAAATATATCCAGCAGCCACGGCATATCGAAATTCAGATAATGGCAGATGGTCATGGCAATGTGATTTATCTGGGTGAGCGAGAGTGCTCGATTCAGCGCCGTCACCAGAAGGTAATTGAAGAGGCACCATCACCATTTCTCAATGAAGCCACTCGTCAGAAAATGGGTGAGCAGAGTTGTGCTCTAGCAAAGGCGGTGGATTATCAGTCGGCGGGCACGGTGGAGTTTATTGCCGATGCTGATATGAATTTCTATTTTCTGGAGATGAATACTAGGTTGCAGGTGGAGCATCCGGTCACTGAGTTGGTTACAGGTCAGGATCTGGTCGAGATGATGATTCGGGTGGCGGCGGGTGAAAAGCTTGCTCTGGCTCAAAATGATGTAACTTTAACTGGCTGGGCGATGGAATCGCGGGTCTATGCGGAGGATCCGTTCCGCAACTTTATGCCCTCCATTGGCAGGCTCTCTGGGTACAGGGAGCCCCGAGGAGAGGGAGTTCGGGTCGACAGTGGTGTCTATGAGGGCGGTGAGGTGTCTATGCACTACGACCCTATGATTTCGAAGTTAATCACCTATGGTGATGATCGTGAGCAGGCTATTGGTCGCATGGTCGATGCGCTTGATGCCTACTATATTCGCGGTGTTAACCACAATATCAGCTTCCTTAATGCACTGATGGTGCATCCGAGATTTGTTGCTGGCGAACTCACCACTAACTTTATTGAGGAAGAGTTTCCCGAGGGCTTTAATGCAGATTTAGTCCCGCAAAATAACCCTCATATACCTTTGGTAGTCGCAGCAGCTGTGCATCAGGAATACCGCGAGCGTTCGGCGCAGATTTCTGGGCAGTCGGAAGGTCATGAATATCAGGTGCCCGATCAATGGGTGGTGATTACTGGCTCCGATGAGGTTGCGGTCTCAATGACCCTAACCATGTCAGGATTTTTGGTGTCTATTGGCAATGATGATTACTCAGTGGCGACCGACTGGGCCCTTGGCGCGCCACTCTTTGAGGCTGACATTAATGGCCAGGCGGTGACTGTTCAGGTTGAGCGCAGCGGCTCTGGCTACAGGCTCTTTTACCGCGGCGCAGAAATCAATGCGCTGGTGCTGTCACCCAAGGCTGCTCAGCTGAATAAGCTTATGCTGGAAAAGGTTCCAGCTGATCTATCTAAGTATTTACTGTCGCCGATGCCTGGGCTACTGGTTAAGCTGGCGGTTAAGGAGGGCGATCAAGTGAAGGCGGGAGAAGAGCTGGCAGTGGTGGAAGCTATGAAAATGGAGAATAGTCTGCGCGCTGTTAATGATGGTATTGTGGCTAAAATCTCGGCCGCCGCCGGTGATAGTCTGGTGGTGGATCAGGCTATTTTAGAATTTGAATAACGATTAAATTATGATTCAGCCATTAGCACAGCAAATTATCGAGGGAGATCGCCGGGCACTGGCGAAAGCCATTACTCTGGTGGAATCTACTCGGGTTGATCATGGCGAACAGGCTGTGCATCTGTTGGCCGAGCTAATGCCTCACACTGGCAAGTCTATACGTCTTGGTATTTCCGGTGCGCCCGGGGTGGGCAAGTCGACCTTCATTGAGGCTCTGGGTAATTATTTAACCCTGCTGGGACATCAGGTGGCAGTGCTGGCGGTTGATCCTACTTCTGCGGTCAGTGGTGGTTCTATTCTGGGCGACAAGACCAGAATGGAAGCTCTTTCAGTTAACCCCAAAGCCTTTGTGCGGCCTTCACCTGCGGGTACCACTCTTGGTGGTGTGACCCGTCGAACTCGTGAATCGCTGCTGCTCTGCGAAGCTGCGGGCTATGATGTAATTATTGTTGAGACTGTGGGGGTAGGACAGTCTGAGACGGCAGTCTCTGATATGACCGATATGTTTTTACTGCTGCTGTCCCCCGGTGGTGGTGATGATTTGCAGGGGATTAAGCGCGGCATTATGGAGCTGGCGGATCTGGTGCTGGTCAATAAGGCCGATGGTGATCAGGCTAGTGCAGCTAATCAAACCCTGTCTGATTACCGCGGTGCATTGCAATTTATGCAGGCGCGAACACCCGGCTGGATACCTAAGGTCAACAGCTGTTCCGCTTTACAGGGGCAGGGTATAGAACAGGCATGGGCTGTAGTGGAAGACTTTCGACGAGTACTGACTGAATCCGGCAAGTTAGAGGTGCTTCGCGCGCGGCAGGCCAAAGCTTGGATGTGGGCTGAGACGGCCGCCGAGTTGCTGGCAGATCTGCGCAATCATCCGGGTGTTAGTAAACTAGTGCCTGAATTAGAGGCCGCTGTATTGGCGGGCGAGCTGCCAGCCATAGTTGCGGCTCAGCGACTAATTGAGAATTACAAGTCCGGCCACTAAGTCTATACTTGCAACTTTAAACAAAGCGCCAGCAGTAGTTAGAATCACAGAAGGACAGTTTATCCATGGCCAACTCCGGCAATAGTAAAAATCTCAACGCAATCATGACAGCCAATAGCGCCTATGCCGAAACCTTTAAAAAGGGCGATTTGCCGTCTCCTCCGGCTAGAAATTTTGCGGTGCTTACCTGTATGGACGCCCGTATGGATCCGGCCAAATTCGCTGGACTTAACGAGGGCGATGCCCATGTGATTCGCAACGCCGGGGGACGTGCGTCAGATGATGCTATTCGCTCGCTGATTATTTCCCATAAGTTTCTGGGTACTACTGAGTGGTTTGTAATTCAGCATACTGGCTGCGGCATGGCCACGGTTTCTGACCAGCAGATTGCCGAGCTGCTGGAAGAGGACTTAGAAACCGCTGTTCACAATGGTGAATGTTGGGAAAATCCTCAACGTGAGCAGAGCGACAATAAAAAAGCTGGTTCAGATCTGGGCAGATCTATGCACTGGCACACCATTGCTGACTTGCATCAGTCTGTGTTGGACGACGTACATCTGATTGCTAATCACCCATTGGTGCCTAGCCATATTGTTGTTAAGGGACTTATCTACGATGTTGCCACAGGACAGCTAACATTATTGTCTGACTAATAACTTTAGCTATTTTAAAAGGATATAAAATAATGAAGAAATTTGGACCCGGATTGCTGGTGACTGCGGCCTTTATAGGTCCCGGCAGCATTGCCACCGCCAGTGCTGCTGGTGCTAACTTTGGTTTTGTTTTGCTTTGGGCGCTGCTTTTTTCTCTGCTGGCCACCATGGTGTTGCAAGAAATGGCGGCGCGCCTCGGTCTGGTGACAGGTGAGGGCCTATCTCAGGCACTGCGAAGCACCTTTAGCAATCCAAACCTAAGCCGGGCGTCGGTAATATTGGTGGTCGCGGCTATTGGTGTGGGCAATGCGGCCTACGAAGCTGGTAATATTTCTGGCGCTGCTCTGGGGCTGCAATCATTGCTTCCATTTTCTACTGCTGTCTGTGCGCTGTTGATTGGCAGTTTAGCAGCACTATTACTGGCGGGCGGTGGCTATCGATTACTCGAGCCGATACTTATTGTTCTGGTACTGATGATGAGTACGGTATTTGTAGTAACCATGCTGATGATCGATCTTGACCTCAGTGCCATGCTCAGTGGTTTATTTAAACCCAGCATGCCCAGTGGCTCAGCATTAACCGTGGTAGCGCTGATTGGTACTACTGTGGTGCCCTACAATCTATTTTTACATGCCAATATTGTCCAGGAAAAATGGCATGGGGTTAATACGGCACAGGCGATAGTGGAATCTCGTGGGGATACAGTAATCTCCATAGGACTGGGGGGCTTGATTACTCTGGCAGTAATGAGCACTAGTGCTGTGGCATTCTTTAACACTGGCGCTGAGTTTTCTGCCGCTAGTCTGGCGACCCAGCTGGAGCCTACACTTGGCATAGCAGCTAACAGTTTTTTTGCCTTTGGTTTAATGGCAGCGGGTTTAACCAGTGCTATTACCGCCCCGTTGGCGGCAGCTTATGCCGTAAGCGGCGCCATGGGATGGCCAGCAACGTTTAAAGATCGGCGTTTTAAGTTAATCTGGATGTTGGTTCTGGCGTTGGGTACTTTGTTTGCGGCACTGGGCACCAAGCCTATTGCAGCTATTTTATTTGCTCAGGCGGCCAATGGGATTTTGTTGCCGGTTACCGCCATATTTCTGATTATTATTATGAATCGTGCTGACCTGTTAGGTGAGTACCGAAATAGACTTTGGACCAATGTATTTGGTGTCGCTGTAGTAGCTGTGGTGACAGCGTTGGGTCTATGGAATATTGTGCGACTGTTTTTGTAAACAGCTAAGACATAAAAAAAGCGGCTCACTAGCCGCTTTTTTTATGCTGCTGTAATAATCAGCTTAACCGCATTTAGAATCACCGCAGTTTAAGCAGGTCATGCAGCCATCCATCAGGATCGTAGCTTTAACACTACACTTTTTACAGACTTCGGCTGTGGGAGGAAAATCACTGGAACCCTCTGCTGGTGCAGCCGTTCCCGCACCTTCAAATTCAGCGCGCTTCTCATTCATAATCTGCTGCTGATGGTCGGAGATCTCAGGCTTTTGCAACATGCCGATCTTCTGCAGGTGATCTTCGATCGCCCAGCCAATCTCTGCAACCAATGAGGGCATAAACTTGCCGCCTGGCTTGAAGTAACCACCCTGGGGATCAAACACCGCCTTCATCTCTTCAACTAGGAAGGTGCAGTCGCCGCCCTTGCGGAACACGGCTGACAGTACTCTGGTCAGGGCCACGATCCACTGGAAGTGATCCATGTTTTTAGAGTTGATAAAGACTTCAAATGGTCGGCGCAGTTCGTGGTCTGTACCCTGATTTAAAATAATATCGTTAATTGTCAGGTACAGAGCATGATCAGACATAGGAGTCTTAATCTTGTAGGTACTGCCCGCTAGCTCTTCAGGGCGCGAGACCTTCTCGTGCATCTGAATAATGTTACTTTCTGGCTCTTTGGCAACGACCTCTTTGGTCTGCTCTTCAGTGGCTACTTTGTAGCCTACAATTTTTTGCGAAATTTTCTTGCTCATTGTCTTCCTCTTACTGTTCTGCGCCTTGGCTACAGAACCTAATTAATATGATCAGAATTTACCGTAGTAACCTTCTTTCAGGGCGTCGAACAGGTTGGCTGCGGTATGAGTTTCACCGTCATACTCAACTTCTTCGTTACCTTTAAATTCAACCGTAGAGCCGTCTTCCAATGTGAAGCTGTAGGTGGTGTTCTCGAGATCTTTCTCGGTCACCAGTACGCCCTGGAATGCCTCTGGGTTAAAGCGGAAAGTGGTGCAGCCTTTAAGGCCTTTCTCTGCTGCGTACAGGTAGATGTCTTTAAAGTCATCGTAGTCGCAGTCAGTTGGCACGTTGATCGTTTTAGAAATTGATGAATCAACCCACTTCTGAGCCGCTGCCTGAATATCTACATGGGCGCGGGGAGTAATGTTCTCCGAGCTCATAAAATAATCTGGTAGAGCTTCTTCTTCACTGGTGCCATAGGGCATAGCTTTTTCGTTAACCAATGTGCGATAGGCCAGTAGCTCATATGAGAAAACATCGACTTTCTCTTTAGACTTCTTGCCTTCGCGAATCACATTGCGCGAATAGTGGTGCGCAAAGCTTGGCTCAATACCATTGCTAACGTTATTGGCAAGCGACAGCGAGATAGTACCTGTGGGCGCAATAGATGAGTGGTGACTAAAACGACAGCCCTCTTCGGAAATAGCGTCGACCAGCTCGGGGGCTACTGCAGAGATGTTCTGCATGTAGCGGCTGTACTTGGCCATTAGCACCTTGCCTGAAAGTTTGTCGCCTACCTTGATGCCGTCTTTAGCCATATCTGGCTGCTTGAACAACATGGCTGCAGTGACTTCGAACTCGTCTTCCATAATTGGCGCTGCGCCTTTTTCGCGGGCTAGATGCAGACCGCTTTTAAGACCGGCAACCGCCATATCTCTTGCCACACGTTCGGTAAACTCCAGCGAATCCTGCTCTCCGTACTTCATACGCAACATGGTAATAGCCGACCCCAGACCTAGGAAGCCCATGCCGTGACGACGCTTGTATTCGATTTCTTTGCGCTGACCATCTAGGGGCAGACCATTGATCTCGACTACGTTGTCGAGCATACGTGTAAATACGCCGACCACCTCTGCATACTCGTCCCAGTCAAAGAACGCATCCTCAGTAAACGGATTGCGAACAAACTTGGTCAGGTTGACTGAACCCAGCAGGCAGCTTCCATAGGGGGGCAGTGGCTGTTCACCACAGGGGTTAGTAGCGCGAATATCTTCGCAGAACCAGTTGTTGTTATTCTTATTAACCTGATCAATAAGAATAAAGCCAGGTTCTGCATAGTCATAGGTGGAGGACATAATGGCATTCCACAGCTTTTGAGCGCGAATGGTCTCGTAGATGCGGCAGGCCACCAGGCCCTCTTCATTGCTGGTGTAGCCATCAGTAGTGGGGAATGGCTTCCACACCACGTTGTCGCCTTTAAGATCCAAACCACCTTCAATCTCTTTGCTGCTGATAGGGAAGGTCAGATCCCAGTCACTGTCGGAGCGCACGGCTTCAATAAACTCTTCGGTGATTAACAGCGACAGGTTGAATTGACGCAGGCGGCCGTCTTCACGCTTAGCGCGCACAAAATCAAACACATCTGGATGACTCACATCAAAGGTTGCCATCTGAGCGCCGCGACGGCCACCAGCAGATGACACGGTAAAACACATTTTGTCGTAGATATCCATGAAGGACAGCGGACCAGACGTATAGGCGCCTGCACCGGACACATAGGCACCTTTTGGGCGCAGTGTGGAAAATTCGTAACCAATACCACAGCCAGCCTTGAGCGTTAGCCCGGCTTCAAGATTGCGTTCTAGGATACCCTGCATGGAATCAGGCACTACGCCGGACACTGTGCAGTTAATAGTGGAGGTGGCAGGTTTGTATGCCTGAGCGCCTGCGTTAGAGATAATACGGCCAGCCGGGATCGCACCATGCTGAAGTGCCCAGACAAATTTCTCCTGCCATTCTTCACGCTTTTCTTTGCTTTCGACGTCAGAAAGAGCCTTGGCTACACGCATATAGGTAGCGTTGATATCTTTATCAACAGGCTGCTCTTGCTTATCTTTTAAGCGGTACTTTTTATCCCAAATGTCTAGGGACGCATCTTGCATTGCAATTTCTTGAACTGCCTTAGTTGGCTTCACTGTCTTTAGTCTGGTTGCGCTCATTACATGACCTTTTTTATCGTATTATCGTTATTCATCTCTACCGCGCCCTTGCGCGATTACTAGCCGGCTATGCACTCCTGGGAGCCATACTGGTCTCTTTAATGCTGTTTTTTGATGATTTAGTGCCATCAGGTCCCCGCTTTTGCGCTGGGGAAACGATCTAGAGTTTATCCTACATTTTGTGTCATGCAAGCCCTAATCCACTATATATTGTGTTTTTTATGGATTTACCCCCTAAATAGCCCCTATCTGCCTTTGCAAAACTTGTGGATAAATCCCGTAACTACGCGTAGTTATTGAGGTTTTAATAGAATCCGACCATTGTGCATAAACCGGTCATGTTTGTGGCTCGTATACTGACATACGCACAGACTGAGTTAGCAGCGCAGAATTTAATGTCGACGATAAATTTTCCAGTGCCTGCGAGCTGTTGTGCCTATGTGGCGACTTATATAAAATATCGCCTTCAAATAATCACCTGCACTGATGGCTACATGTCTGGATCCATCTGAGCTCTGCTGAGGCAATTCATGGATATTTTTGACTTCTCCGATGGTCGCGAAGGCTACTACGGAGAGTATGGCGGTGTTTTTCTGCCAGAAATTTTACACGCCACTATTGAGGAGCTTCTCGAGTGCTTCCGCGAATGTAAAGCCGATCCTAAATTTTGGCAGGACTATGTAGCCCTTCTGCAGAATTATTCCGGTCGTCCTACCCCTGTGACCTATCTTGAAAACCTAAGTCGAGAGTTGGGTGGCGCACAAATTTATGTCAAGCGCGATGACCTCAATCACACTGGCTCCCACAAGGTTAACAATGTTATGGGGCAGGGGCTGTTAACTCAGCGACTGGGAAAAACGCGGGTGATTGCTGAAACCGGTGCTGGGCAGCATGGGTTTGCCACCGCCACTATGGCCGCTAAATTTGGCTTTGACTGCAAGATTTATATGGGTGCAGTCGATGTGGCTCGACAGCGACCCAATGTATTCTGGATGGAAAATCTGGGTGCAGAGGTGATTGCGGTAGAGGATGGCCAAAAGACGCTAAAAGATGCGGTCAATGAATGTATGCGTGATTGGGTCACCAATATGGCCGATACCCATTACATCCTAGGTACTGCCTGTGGCCCTCATCCGTTCCCGGAAATGGTCAGCTGGTTCCAATCAATTATTGGTCTTGAAGCCCGAGAGCAGATTATTGCGCAGACTGGGCGATTACCTAATCGTGTCTACGCCTGTGTTGGTGGGGGCTCTAATGCCATGGGCCTTTTCCAAGGCTTTTTCGATGAACCCAATGTTGAGTTGATTGGCTGCGAAGCTGGTGGTGAGGGTGTTGGATCCTATATGCACTCGGCACGACTGGCCTATGACGATGCCAGCGTGGGTGTGGCTCAGGGTTATAAGACCTACTTCCTGCAAAACGAAGAAGGCAATATGAATGAGACTCATTCGGTTGCGGCCGGTCTCGACTATATTGGTGTAAATCCTATCTTTTCTCATCTTCATGATCAGGGCAAGGTGCGTTTTGAGGCGGCCACAGATGCAGAAGTAAAAGAGACCTTAAAGCTGACCATGCGTACTGAGGGTCTGATTCCTGCGCTGGAAAGTACCCACGGATTCGTGGTGGCATTGAAAGAAGCAGCGACTTTGGCCAAAGATGAAATTGTGCTAGTCAATATGTCGGGACGTGGTGATAAGGACATTTTTACCATTGCCGATGCCCTCGACGATGCTAAGTGGAAGTCATTTATTTGCGGTAAAGCGGATCAGTACCGCGCGGAGAAAAAATAATGGGCTTGGAAGCTTTTATAGCAGAGCGCAAAAAGAGCAAAGACCTACTGGTAATGGCCCACGTTGTCTGTGGATACCCTTCCTTTGAGGAAAATCTGCAGGAACTTGAAATTATGGCTGAGGCTGGGGTCGACCTGGTTGAACTCCAGTTCCCATTTTCCGAGCCCAGTGCTGATGGCCCACTTTTTGTTCGTGCCAATGAGCAATCATTAAAGGCTGGCACTACAGTGGACCAATGTTTTGAGTTTATGGCCTTGGTCAGTGCCCGTTTTCCGTTCAAAGTCTTGATGATGGGTTACTACAATACTGTGTTTAAAATGGGCGAAGATGTATTTGTTCAGCGCCTAAAAGAGGCGGGGGGTGTGGGCTATATTCTGCCAGATCTTCCTATTGAAGAGTCGGCCAACC
Source organism: Porticoccaceae bacterium (assembly GCA_018663035.1). Classification (GTDB taxonomy): domain Bacteria; phylum Pseudomonadota; class Gammaproteobacteria; order Pseudomonadales; family Porticoccaceae; genus HTCC2207. Next base: position 58,776 of record JABJEX010000013.1, on the reverse strand, counting down.
TGCACAGTCTGTCCGCAGAGGCTGGTATAGAACCAGTAATTTTAATGACGCCCACTAGTAGCGATAGGCGTCTAGCCCAGTTGGGCGCCGCCAGCCGCGGAATGGTTTATGCCGTCGCCCGCAAAGGCGTTACTGGCTCTAAAACCAACATGGGTGATGATGTTATTGCGTTGATCGACCGCTGTAAACAGCACACCAACGTGCCTATTGGTGTGGGCTTTGGTATCAGCAGCAAGGCGGATATGGACTTTTTGCGAGGCTCTGCTGATCTGGCGATTGTGGGTACTGCGGCGCTCAAGACCTGGGAGCAGTCAGGGGCTGAGGGCTTGCAAAAATTCTTTGCGGACCTTATGGCTTAATCGGTTGCTGTGCTTATCCAGTAGCGCCAATCGTTGATTACCTGAGCACGCACATCCTCCAACCTTGGAACTGCTCCCAAAACCAACTTCTCTATACAGATTAGATGGGCACCATAGGCTGAGGTAATGGGGCCGGCCCAGCAGGGTAGGCTGCCATTGCTCTGGTCTCCCTCCAAACTCAGAGCGATCATTTTAGTCGAAAAATTGTTGCCAAAATCTCGGTCGATCTCGCTTGAGGAAACTCCATAATACTGGTCTTTTAAAGAGCTAGGCTGGGATGTTGTTGCTGCGCCTGCCTTGAGCTCAAGCAATTCTCTCTCGGCCCTGTCATAGGCCTGACCGCCATAAGCCGCGGTACTAAATAGCATGTGTCGAAAACTGAAATACGAGTCTCGCCGGTAATTTGCCTCATGGCGTTGAAAGTAGCTCTGCAGTTCCTGCTCTTTGGGTTGGCGGAGAGTGGTAACATTTTTGGTTAGCCCTGCCAGCTTCGCTTCCATTGCCTGGATATCCAGCGGCATATCTATATCTGCACCTATATCTCGGGTCGCCTCTGGCTCAGTACCAAATAGTTCAATCTCAATACGTTGTTCCAGTGCAGAGATATCCGGCAGGTTGTATCGATCTGCGTCCCAGTCTTTTTGGCTAGCTGAATTCTCCTGATTGATGACCCAGTAAACTGCCAACAGCATAGGTAGCAAAAGAATTATCAGCAGCAGCCACCGCCGACTAGAAAGTCTATTTAACATTTTCATCTGATGTTAAAACCTAGCGTTTAAAGATTTTAATCCACTCGCCTGCGGCGGGCTCGCCACTGGGGTAGTAGCCGTTGATTATACGCAGATCTTCAACATCCGCGCTGCTCAGTTTAAGGGTCTTTGCCAGTGCCTCAAAGGTAGTGGCGGCCGTGGCTTTTACATAGCGAACGGTCTGAGGTTTTTGGCCAGCAATTTCTCGACTGGAAATCGGCCGAAAGGTATTAATTGAGGCGATAAAGCTCTTATCAATATCATTAAAGCTAGTCGGCTCCTCAACCGTGCCACTCAGCAAATAGGCATTCAACTTGTAATAAATTACTGCGATTCGAGTATCCGGATCACCCTCTTGGCCGGGCAGTATGCCGGTAAAGCCCTTTAGTCTCGCCGGTGCTATGGCTGTGCCATTTTTTAGTTGCGAGACTTTAAGATAGTTGTAGAGATACTCTTCCGGGCTCTGAGCCGTGCGGGCAATGACCTGCATGCTCATGTCAGCCTTTTTATCTGGTGCTGTGGCACTGGCTAATAGCCCACTAGCAGGCTTATCTTGGATCCAGTCGGGTGGAAAATCCAGGCGTACCCGCAGACGCATATCTGAAAAGCGCTGCAGTTTTTGTTCCTTAGCAAGAAAGTTTTCACCCCAGACTAGACCGTCGGTCAGTGCTCTGTAGTTGGCGGCACCATTATCCCTGGTGATTTCAGATTTAAAGGCATTTGCTTTACTGACCACGGTACGCAGACGGCTGTCATTGCGCGGATGCGTAGAAAAAATCCCATGGTAAGTCTGTTTGCTGGCACCTTTGGATTTAGCGCGCTGTTTTGTCAGGGACTCATAGTCTTTCATTATTGACAGCATGCCCAGCATTTCGTTGGGGTCATATCCGAGTTTGGCCATATATTCTGCACCAGCTTCATCTGCCTCCAATTCGTTGCGGCGGCCATGGCCTCGTATCAATGAGTTGGCGTAGGCCATGCCGGCCTCGTATACCTCTGAGCTATTAGAGAGCACTGCAGCGATGGTAGAGAGAATCTGCGCTCCCGTAGCCTGGCCTTCCTGTCCGCGCACATGATTGCGAGTGATATGGCCCACCTCATGGGCAAGTACAGAAACCAGCTGAGCCTCATTGCTGACATAATTGAGCAGCCCGCGATTGACGTAGATATAGTTATCTCTGGTGGCAAAGGCATTGAGATCTGGCGAGTCGAGCAGGGTAAATATAAAGGTCTCCCCAGCCATTTCTGATTGAGCGACAATTTCATTGCCGAGCCTTTCTATGTAGGCCTGTAGCTTTTCGTCTTTATAAATATTGGTGCTTTCTAGCACCTCTTTGTAGATGTCAGCGCCGCTAACTGCGGACAGAGCAGTCGCTGGAGTCAGGCTTAGTAAGCTGACCATAAAGATTATCGACCAGCGATGCTTAAAGGTTTGAGTCAGTAAAGGCATAAGAGTTAAGGCGCCGAGAAAAATGATTTAAGCTGATTGCCCAAGCTGGAGCAGGCATCACTCTTGACGGGTGTTAGCAGGGGGATCGGTGCTACGGCACCAATCAGATAAGAGGTGCCTTCGGAGTCCACTCGAAGTCGACCCATTTCCTGAAGATTGGTCATATCCCAGACTATGGCTTCGTACACTGAGAGTTTGTCCCACTGGGCGAAGCCGAAGCAGCCACCACCACCGGGGCCGACAGCACAGCTGATAGAGCCACCCTGATCCAGAGTTTCCGTGGAACCATCTAACCATACCAAATAGCGCACTGACTGCCGGTCAACCTGGGCTTTAACACTGGGGTCTTGCATCAGACGCTTGAGTCTGGGCAGGCCCTTGGGCGCAGTACGTGGTTCAAACCAGGGGTAAATAGAATCAATAAAAGTCTGTTCGGGCAGTACTGAAATATCAGCACCTTTCATTTTTCCGGCAACACATTGAATAAATTCTCGGTCAGTTTCGTAGTGGCCTGCATCACGACGGCCGAGAATAACGACTTTTTCGTCACTATTGAGGTCTATGGCTTCAGTCGATGGACGATACTCATCAATAGTGGTGGTGGCTGTACAGCCACTTAAAACAATTAAAAATAGGCCAATACCAGTGAATTTGGTCAGAGTATTCATTTTGAGTCCTCCAATATTTGCTGTTCCATCATCCAGCCGTAAATTGCAGGAATACGATAAAAGTCCAGCATCAACTTGGCGCCAGCATCCCGAAGAGCAATGACTGCGGCGTCTTCAATGGCACTTGATTTCGAGGCCATAAACGCATCGGGGGTTTTGCCATAGGCCGGCATAAACCAGCTATCTATTGTCTCGCCATCAGCGGTTTCAATGTCTAAGTTATATTTGATCCAGACTTCAAATACATTGAGATAATTGTCTGATGGGGTCGAGACCTGTACCTCTCTCACCGAGGGGATAATCACAAGGCCATTGGTACTAGTGATCTGTTCTTTGCTGCTGACAAACTCGACTTCTTCAAAGAGGCCGGTAAAGGCGTTGCGCAACAGTTTTACCTGAGCAGTCCCCAGAGCAATCTGTGTTTTTTCATTGGGCTGAGCAAGATAGGTGCTGAAGCTTTCGTCGAAGACGATGCTGGCAGATACCGGCTTGGGAACAGCTAGCACGGTTGGAAATTCCTGATCTACTGTCACCGAGGAGGAGCTGCTGCAGCCACTCAGCAATAGTAGTAAACCCAAGCCCAAAAGGACTTTAATTGAGGTTTTTTGTCCGCTTCCGTCAGGTCTATTTATATTCAACATAGTTTATATCCCTTTAGTTAAGGCTATTTAACCCGATAAAGGTTCCTCCATTGTTGTAACTTAGTTCGCGCATCAATGCGGCGAACTTAACGGCCGATGCGCTTGGGGTGCCCCCTGGGGGGAAGTGCACAGGGAACCCAATAGCGTGGACGCGCACTAGTCGGTCGCTGCCACGATGGGCTTTATTTAACTGGTCAACAGCTTTGACTACCTTGCGAATTGAACGCCCCTGAAAATCATCACCTAGGGTATAGATACTGATTTTACGGCCCGGCTTGTAAAAGGTTCGAATAGCTGCATTGATTCCTTCCACTGGGCTTGAGTTACTAAAGGGCGCCCAGTTTGTCAGCTGATCTATGATGTTTTTTCTCATGCCAGGGCTGTCTGCTATCCAGCGGCCTTCTTCTGCACTGAACATGTACTGGCCCATATCATTAAGCACCTGAAGCCCCTTGACCTCGGGGTATATATCGAGAATATTGAGCATCTCCTTTTTTACTTTTTCCCAGGCTGCTACCTGCATGCTACCTGAGGTATCTATGACAAAAATAATATAATCACTGTCTGCTGGTATACCGCCGATCAACTGATTTTTGCGCTGAAATTCCGGCCCTAGCAGACGCTGCATTTCTTCTGAGAGCACCTGAAGCACCAGCTGTAGCTGTTCTTTTTCTCGTGACTGGGATTGCGACAGCTGGTTGGATTGTTTGGCAACGCTGGCCAGTTTTTCTTTGAGACGGGCTATTCGCTCATTGAGATCTGAGAGCTGCTCCTGACGGGATTTTAGACGCCGATCGAGAATCACTGCCTCACCACGAATATCAAAGAGCTTTTCCTGATAGTCCTTTACTGAGCCAAGCAGTTGTTTTTCTGCCTCCTCTAGCGCTGAGGGGTCACCCACTTTCGCGATTACCAGTAACAGCACTATGGCGCCAAAACCACAGCTAATGACATCTAGAAATGAGAGGCTCGCTTCCTGAAGTTCTCTACGTTGTTTTTTCATAGCATTAACCTAGGGCCAGTCTCTTGAAGGCGCTATAAACGCGCCATTGGTATCTAATGCTGTCTGCCAAAATAGTGCTGCTGCCTCTGGATCACCTTCCATGGGAAACAAAATGGTGTTTACAGGTAGACCCCTCGGCAGCAGATCGATGGCAGTCGAAAAATGATTGCGGCGTTGTTTACCACTGACCATATATTTTTTCGGCGGGCTTTTTCCCTGAGTGGGCAGTCCATCGGTTAACAGGAATAGGTTATCCGGTTTATCTTCAAAGTCTCGAATAGCCGTAAAGGCATTGAACAGGCTGGTGCCTTCACCGGGAGAGTATTCTTTGATACCTGCAACTACCTGCTCTAGGGCAAGAGAATCTGCTGCGTCCAGCCACTCACCCTCTGTTCCTTCAAGAGCGGGCCGTGCCTGCGTATTAAATACATAGACTTGAAAGCGGCTGCTGGGCGGTAGTTGAGCGAGCAGCCATTCCAGCGTCCGCAATGTCCACTGCCATTTTGCAGACTGCTGTTTTTGGCTGTCCTCCATATTGCGTCGTCGCACAGCATTGACCACTGTATCTGCTAGCATACTAGCGGAGCCATCCACCAAAATAAGAACCCGTTCCCCACCTAATTTTAGTCCCGTCAGGTATTGGCGATTGCCATCGCCCTGAAATTCGCGCACGCGGTCACCAAACTCCACCTCTTCCATCTGCGCAGTCTCTTCTTCGAGGCGTTCCACTTGACGGCGAAGCCTGTCCAGATCATTGGGGTCGTTTTGAATACTGTTTTCCTGTTCCTGAAGATCGGTAATCACTCTTTGTGAGAGGCCCTGAGCCTCAACCAACTGGAGTTGAATTTCTTGAAGGCTATTGAGCAGCTCAACTCTCTCTTCCTCGGCTTGGCGAATATCCATCTGCAGCATGTCTACCTCTGCAGCGATACGCAGATCTGGGGTAACCACCTCGGCAGCATTGTGGCGAAGAATTAAAAACAGCAATGTCACAGCACCAAAGCCACAGGCCATAATATCCAGAAAGGAAAGACTGAAGGCTATATTGCGACGCTTTTTAGGCATTGCTTACCTCAATAAGCCGCAGGCTGTGCTCTGCGATCTGGACGATTTTTCCCGGCTGGCAGACGCTGGGCACTTTTACCTCAAGGTCGCTCTGCTGATGCAGAGCTTTCAATTTTTGCTCCTCTAAAATCAGTACACAGGCGGCGCGGTTATCAATCGCGCTAATCAGGCTTAGCTGATTCTCTTTGATATGGATGCTAATCGGATGATCGAGAGGGTAGGCATGGTTCTGATACAACAGATGGGTCGCATGATGCGGTGTCGTAGTCGGCGTCTCACCGGTGTGCTCGAGTATTTGTATCTGGCTAACGCGCTGCAGCTGTTCCCCTGATAACTGAGCTTGCAGTCTAAAACACTGCTCTATGCCGGCGTTCTGCGCGCAGACCTGTGCCTCAGAAAACTGTGGCAGTAGGGCGGGAATCACACCGGCACCATGAGAAAAACACAGGTTGGCCTGAGGGTGTTTTTTGATAATGGTATTTAAACTGGCAAGACGTTCCTCAAATAGTGCGGCAATCTGGTGTTTGCGAAGTATCAAATTTAGCTCGCCCTGGGCTGTGGGAACATTGAATGAAACCTCGTCTGCCCAGCTCAGCTGCATTAACCAATTTGGTAGCTGATCATAAATTGTCTGCTCGCCAATTGAGGTGTGCAAAGGGTCATAGCGGTAGTCAGCGATAAGTTGCTCACTGATATGCCGAGCAGCGGCGTTGTAGAGATGCAAGATTCCAAGATCTGGTATCACCTCTTGCTGGCTTATGCTTCTGATGCCCTGATTTTCTTCTATCAGACTAATAACTGCCTGTTGTAGCTGTAGCTCTACTAAAAGGGTTGTTTGCTGTTGCGGGCAGCAGGCAAGGGCACTATCTATAACGCCTTTTACCCGAGTGGGTATGGCGCTGGCTAAACCAAGCAGCAGGGATAATTGTTGATCGGAAAAACTGCCTGGTACCGCAATAATAAGGTCTTCTGGAGAGCCGGCGATCTCATATAGCCTCTTTAGCTGGGCAAAGGCGATATCTGCATGGTGGCGAGCCAGTGGCTGCCTGCTGGGCAGTGGAAGTTGATTCAGTTGCCGCCAATAGTCATTGTAACTCTGTTGTGGCTCTTTCCAGGCACGGTCTTTAGCACGATCACCCGTGTCTATTCCTGTGGTGGTCAGCTGAGCGAAGCCTGGTTCTGCATACAGGGTACCATCCTCTGTCTGGATCAACAGATTCTGATCATTGAGGTCTAAAACAGCTGTGGTCATTAGGACTGCGTCGCTTTGGGCGCCTTTAAAAAGCGCAGCAGGTTATTTTCACAGTGAGCCTGAGAATCAAGTACCAGACGTTCCTGAATAAGTTGCAGTTGAAACATAAAGAACATCACCACCATGCTGATTAGCAGTGCGATAAATGTTGAGTTAAAGGCGACTCCAAGGCTGCTAGTAACCCCAGCAATATTCCCTTGCATAGCTTCATGAGCCTGACCCAGAGCCGCGCCAATACCTCGCACTGTACCAATAAATCCAATCGAGGGAATGGCCCAGGTTATGTAGCGAACCATGGACAATTCAGAGTCGAGCCGATCATTTTCAGTTTCGCAGACATTGGTCACTGCCTCGGTAGCAAATTGTACGCTGGCTGTAACCTGAAATCTGGTCAGAGCGGTTTGCAGCGCGCGGGGTAGCAGATAGCTGCGCTCTACCTCGGGTAATGCTTGCAATGGGCGAGCTAGCTGCGCTGCGTCCTCTGGTAGCACTCGCGAACCCTCAGCGATGGAGATTAGTGGCTTTTGCAGCATTTTGTTTTCACGAATACTGGTGCGAGTCTTGTAGCCCATAATCGCCAGTGCCCAGAACATCAGGATAAAACAGGCTTCCTGTTCAAGATCTTTAATGACAATAAAAAATGATCTTGGCACCACGTAGTCCTCTCCAGCGGCAGCCATTTCGGCATGCTGGCGAATGGTACTCTCTGCGTTGGGACGCACCACAGTGACAAAGATGGTGTGGACAATTATCACCGCGAGTAGCAGTGCTACTATCTGGAAAAACAACTCGTTGGTTGAGCGGTTGGTTGAACTGTTCATGTCGCTGTTCCTATCTGTGGATATACTTATATGTCTGCTGGAAGAGGAACTGGGAAATCTTCAGATATCTCTTCGCTGGGTTTGAAGTCAATGTCTTGGGGTTCGGGGCTTTCTGTAGGCTCAGGGCTTTCTTCCGGCTCAGGGCTGTTTATTGGCTCAGGGCTTTCTATTGGCTCAGGGCTGGTACCCTGGCCGCTGGTATCAGCATCCGGTTGTTGGGCTAGTGCCAGCAGGGGCATTAGCAGCAAGAATAAGACTGTTTTCATGGTGTGACTCCGGGGCTATCAACATAGCGGGCGATTCTAAAGCCTACATCCAGTTGACCGTCTGTGCCAGCCTGACGGTAACTCAGGCGCAGTTCAGTGCGTGATCCAAGTGCCCAGCTAGCGCCACGAATAACATGACGATTACCACTAATCGGGCCCCTAGGGTCCATGATAGGCGCGCCGCGATGTGGGCGTATATCATAGAAGTCGTTGACCCATTCTGAGACATTGCCACTCATATTGTAGAGCCCCTTATTATTGGGCTTAAAACTACCTATGTCCGCAGAGACTGGATAGTTATCGTTGTAGTTCGCAATGGTAAAGCTAAGAAACTTGGCAGCACTCTGATCTGCATAGTTGTCTAGTACATTGATCGGCGGGTATAGCCCAGACTCCCATGGGAAGATCTCTGAATTGCCATCGTTGTTTACCTTGGCCGCCCAGGCCCATTCTGCCTCTGTGGGTAGGCGATAACCATGAGACTCCCAGTCAAAGCCACTGATCAGTCCGTCTTCAATCAGATAAAAGGGTGGGAGCCCCTCCTGACGACTAAGCCAGTTACAGAACAGGGCGGCCTGTTCCCAGGAGACGTTGGCCACTGGCTGGTTATTCATATCTAATGACTGGCCTTTAATGGCTGAGGAGCTGTGCTCTTGCCATCGTCGGAACTGGGTATTGCTGATTTCTTTGCGTCCCAGGTAAAAGGGTCTCTCCAGACCAACGTTGCGCTCGGCCTCATTGGCTCGTCGACCCGGTTGCCGGCGAGGTGCACCCAGGATGAAGCTCTGCTGTGGACGGAAAAGCTTTAACTCTGAGCCAACTGGGCTCTTTATTACAGGGGGGCGAGATGCCCAGTAGGCATCTTCAAGAGTCAGTAGTTTGATATTGAGCGCCTGCTGATGCCCTGGCCTAGGAGTAACCGTTAGAGATTTAGGCTCGTAGCCTGGCTTAGTAACTGTGAGCGTGTGCGGCTTGGCAGTTAATGACAGGGTACGGCTACCAGTGCCCTGATCCCTATTGTCGATCAATATCTGCGCATCAGCTGGGCTTATGGTCAAGGCAATGCTACCGATATTTGGCTGCAGCCTAACCTGCATAGCAGTGGTTTTCTCCGGCTCCAGACTGACCTTTTTAGTGGTTTTTATATAGCCCTCCAGAAACAACCCAACGTCGTATTGTTTAAAAGGTGCTAGGGGTAGATCAACGGGGGTGGTGCCAAAAAATTGACTGTCGATGGTGATATTGGCGCCCTCTGGCATGCTGCTGATTCGCAGCGTACCGTCCGAAACTATCATCTTAATCAGTTCGTGTTGCTCCGAAGTGCCCGCTTTAACAGTCACCTGCTTGGTATAGGTTTTATAGCCTGGGTATTCCAATCTGAGTTTACTGCCAGTTTCCAACACCTCGGTTTTCAAGGGGGTTTGGCCGACAGGTCGATCATCAATATATAGATCGGCACCCTGAGGTTGGGAGTCAAAATGCATCTCACCCCAGGCGGGCAATAAGGAGACATTTAGAGACTGGGTGGTGCCCAGGCCGACTATGTCAATTTCTTGCTGCAATGGAAAATAGCGGTATTTTTTAAACTCGATTTGATGCAGCCCACGGTTAATGCCCTCTATCGTGCCTGGCACTGTTGATCGGAGTTCATCATCAATACTGACCTCTATCTCGGTCAGTTCTGAGCTGACACTGAGGTTGCCTGGCAATGGTTGTAGCTCCAGTTTGACGTTCTGAGTTGCTTGCTCGGTGACCTCGATATTCTGGGTCAGGGGATGGTAACCATCAGCGCTGGCCTCAACCTGATAGACGCCGGTCAACAGTAGATAATTGTCACCTATGTTAAATGAAAGGCCGCTAATCGTTATCTCGGCACTCTCTGGCTCTGTTTGAAAAATCACCGCGCGAGCTATAACCAGATATAGCATTATCACAGCGGCACTGGCGGCAAGTAAAACCAGTGCCAATACGCCGGGAGAAAATGGCAGACGACGTTGGCTAGCTACCTGGTCGAGTGGTGTGAAGTCTGTAGCGGATAGATGCTGATTATTATTTTTTCCGAGCATAGTCACTTTGGTAATTGTTGTAATTGATTATAAGACAGTGCTGGTAGCTGCTTAAACGCTGTTTGTTTTTTACCAAGTATATACTGCGCACTGAACTGTTCCCTGTTGTCTTTGACTCCATTTTCTTACTTTTGTTTAGATTGCTTCTTCGCAGCTTACCCAAATGGGTTGATCTAGGGGCTCGCCGCTAATGGTAAATTCAACTCTCACGTCTCGAAAACCTAGGCGGGTGCCTGCGGCAATATAGCGCCCAGGGCGCAGCTGTAATGAGGTATTTTCGAAGGTGCCCAGCTCGGCGACTCTAAACAATGTGACCTCAGTTAGGTTGTTGGATCTCAGCTCTACGTTCACGGCTACTGTGGACTGTTGCAATAGCCGCTTTAATTCTGAGACCTGTTGTTGCAGTTTAGGCCCTGGGTTTTTAATGCTGTCTGCATCTGTGACCAGCCTCTGGGCTCTGTTGTAGGCATTAGGTGAAGACAGCGCTAGGGGGTCTTTAAGCGCCATTTTTAGTTGTTCGTCTAAATTGGCTCGCACAGTGACGCCTACGGTTCTAACGCTAGCCTCGGTAAGTGAGGGGTCGGTTTTTAACAGTGCCTGATACAGCGCTAGCGCCTTTTGCCAGTCTTCCTGGCGCTCAAAGGCGGCTGCCTCCCGCATCTGCCGACTGACAGTAAGTTGTGAGCGCCTTGTCTCTAACTGTGAAAGAGCCTGATCTACAGCTGGATGATTAGTGTAGATTCTACCTGCTTCGTTAAAGGCTGCAGTGGCAGCATCGAAATTATTGTCTTCAAGTTTTTTAAAACCGCGACTCATATAGCCGCGAAATGTCTGCTCTACTATGGCTTGGTCTACAGAGCTCAGCGCAGCAGTAGCTTTTTTATGCTGGCCATCAAGAGCCAACGCTTTTTGGAAGTACGCTTTAGCAGTTGCTAGTTCTTTTCTTTGCAGATGCTGTTCACCCAGTTGCAATGCCTCGACGAGTGCTTCCAATTGGCTGGTGCGCGCAAGAATCTGCTGCGATCTACTGTCGTCAGGAGCTATGGTTATGGCAGTGTTTGCTGCCTGTTGAGCAATGGCAACATCTCCCGGCTGGGCGTTTTCGATAGCGTTGGAGGCGTCGGCTAGAGCGTTTTCCAGAGTGATTTGCGCTTTATCTTGCAACCTTTGAAGCTCAAGCAGTGACTGTTGATAGCTCGCCAATGATTCGCGGTAATTGCCATAGCCATACTGTTCGTCACCCTGATCCACCAGCGCTATCGCCTGACGGAAATCAAAGTCACCCCAGTACTCCACGGAACGTTCTTGAAGGCTATCGCGTGCCACGATAATTTGAGCCAATACTTTCTGTGAGTCCTGTCGATACTTGGTTTTTTCTGCGGCTGTGGATGGACTAACTAAAGGAGCGGGCGCCACTGGTGCCGTTGAACTATCATCAGCTGCAATCCAAGGCTCGGTTACCATATTGGGAAGCAGCAAAAACACAAAGCCCCCGAGCAGTAATAAACCACCGACAATAAATTTTTGCTGGGTATGCTGTTTGGCCTCAGGCATAGGCTACAGAGCGCCTCGTTCTTGCTTGTAAATTTTTTGTAGCAACTCTTGCCACTGCTGATACTGGGCCTGCACTGTGCCGGTGAGGGTCACTGTACGATCTTCTAGCTCAATCACCTGAGGTGCAATTTCAGCCTCCAGTGATGAGCCCATCTCCGCCACGGCCTCATTGTAGGATGCGGCCTCCTGCTTTTTTTCTAGCCCTGACTTGAGAACAAAGCCTCCCACAGCCGCGGTCGCTGAACCAGCATCGCTAGCGATGCTGGTATTGGCTTCATAGCGGCCATAGATACCCGCTAGTATGGCGCCGATACCAGCGATAATACGGCGGTTACCCTGTTTGTCTAGCTGTCGAGCTTTTACCACTGAGTCATAGGAGGCGCGGCGGAACTCTTGGTAGGCCAGATGCATCTGTTGAGAAAAACCATCGTAGTAATCTTGCATAGTATCTATATACAGGTAATCGCGATCACGAATTTTGCGCACTCGCTGGAGGATGCTGTCGTTTTCCGCTGGCAGACGATCAATTTTTAATGTGCCATCACGTCTCTCACTGACATAGTTATCGAAGGCCTGAGGTGAAAACAGTTTTGCAAAACGCAGTTCAGATATAGTGCGCAGCTCGGCGGCCTGCTGACTAGTAAGCCCCTCTCGGTAGGCAAGCAGATCATTGGCAATTCTCACAAATAAATTCTGAAAGGGGTCGCCCAAAGTTTTTAGGCGTCGATCGTAGGCGTACTTTCCTGTGATCTGTTTATAGCGCTTACTAAACCACTGTCGACCACTGCTGTCCCGCACATTGATATCTAAATCCATGGTCTCGCCATCGGATTGCAGGATGGTGCCGGTGATGTAGAGATCCATAATTACGTTGTCGCTGGGGGTGACGCGAATAGCACCCCAGGCACCACTTTTTTCCATTACCTTAGCCAGCTGGTTGGAAAAATATATGGCTTCGGCGAAGCGAACCTCAGGGAAAACTGTGTCATCTTCGTCAGTGAGTTCTAGGCCGTCATTTAGCGTGGCGATGCCTACATCTAACAGGGCCTCATCTGGGATTTGCTGACTCGGCGTGTTGAGCACTAGTGCCGTTGAGGAGGTGATCTTATCTGTGGCGCTCCAAGCTGATGATGCCGAGAGAGCAATAGCTGCACAGCAACACATAATTCTAGCTAGGAAATACCAGCGGTACTCTGACTGCCGCTTCAAATAGCGGCGCAGATAGATTGGGCTAGTCCCTGAGAATTTGGTTTTCATAAAGCGTCCTATTTATTGCGTAGCCTAGTCTGTTATTGATTCTTTATACGACGATATTCGTCCCAAAGCTTTTCACGCAGGACGGGGTCAGTCTCTTTCATCGCCGCATCTCTAATCTGCCTGAGCACTATATCATCACCCTGTCCGTCGCCTATATCCTCGGGCATTGGTATCGCCTCACCCGGCTCATTTTCAGAGGCGGAGCCGGTACTGCTCTCTTGTCCCTGCGGGGCACCCTGGCCTCCAGCGCTGCTCTCGGCTGAGTCCCCAGAGCTAGGACCCTCGGCTGCGCGCTGATCGTAATCTGAATTGCTTTCGCCCAAGGGGCCGCCTTCAGCACCCTCAAACAATGGTGCGTCGCTATCACTTTGCACGCCGCCGCCACCTCCGCTAGGGCTGAGAATATCAATTTCGTCTGGGCCCTGACTCGAACTCTGGCCACCCATGGCATCATCAAAACCATCTAGACTATCATCCAGGGCCTGATCTAAGTCTTCGACGGATTGGCCGCCACTACCGGAATCTGTTCCGCCGGGCATTCCACCGCCGCTGGGCATTCCACCACCTGAACTACCGCCACCTGAGCCTCCGCCACCAGAGCTTCCGCCACCAGAGCTTCCACCACCAGAACTTCCGCCAGATGGTCCCGAGGGTAAAGATGGTCCCGTGGGTGAACTGTAGGACGGCATCTGGCAGGCGCCTAATATCAGACTGGTTAGAACCACAGAGGCTAAAGCCAGTATTGAGGGTGCAGGCTTAGATGTGTTTTTGGCTGTAATCTTCACTGTCATATGGCATCTCATTGGTCATCTGGTAGTAGTGCCGGATTATTGAGGATAACGCTATGGGGAGCATCCTGAGTCAGTCCAGCGTCCAATTTCGGTCTGTATCTCTGTTTACGCACTTTTTTACGCAGAGCCATCAGTTGCTCGTCGGAGAGGTTAGCATCCTGACTAACCATTTTAATGTCCTGTGGGACTCCAGCAGAAGAAACAACCATATTAAACTGTAGTTGATTTTCGTTGGGCTCTAATGGCACCGGGTCCTTTTCCATCTTAAAAGCGATCACCTGTGGCTGGCCAAAGAGCTGCTCACGGATCTGCTCTGGGTGATCTGTATTCCCCAAGACATCATAGGCCAATTGATAGGCTTCCTGAGCAGAGTACCTCTGTCCAAAGACCAGGTACCAGTCTCCCAGCTCCGCTAACGCCATTGCCTGTTCAATTTCATTATCTTCCTGGCGCTGTACCAGAGACTCCACAACTCTCTCCAGTGCTATTTTTCCGCGCCTAAAATGCATATGAGAGGTGCTGTCATCACTGCCGCGTACAGATGAGCCCGTGGAAATGGTAATCCCGGATACGGTGGGTTCACCATGCTGTTTAATATGGTTGGCTATAAAGTACTGTAGATGCCCCAATCGTCGATAACGGTGCACCGCATCTGGGTGGTCGAGGGGCATTTTATTGTCCATGATGTAGTGCATGCGCATTGCGATACGTTCGGTCACCACCAGACTGGAGTAGCCTCCAGCGGGCGTGCGTTCATCGTAGCTATCCAGATACCAGGTCATCATCTGATCCAATACGGGCAACATCTCTATGGTATTTTTACCATGGGTTGCTTCATGAATATTGTAAAGATTCTCTAGCGCTTTTTGAGATTCTTCCCAGTTGCCCAGATAGCTTTCAGTGTCTGCGATAGACAGTAAGTATGGTCCCTGAGATAGGCTTTCGAGCCCATAGTTGACGCGCTCTACCTGCATTCCGCGCTGAAATGCTTGGCGAGCCTCCTGGTAGCTCTGGCGAGAATAAAGTAATTTTCCTAACCCTAGATAGAGATCGGAGAGTTCTGTTGAATAGGCGCTGTACTCGGCTTCAACCTGATCTATTGCGTCGATGTAGTCTGCCACTGGATCTGTTAGTGGCTGTTGTTGCGCAATAGATTCGGAATATCCAGTTTGACTGGCCAGCAACAAAGCGATAAGTAAAAAAATTGCAGACACTCTGTATTTATAGTCTCTGTGACAATGGGCCATTATTTGTTCGTTGGGCATAACCAGCTCCTAAGGTGACTCCAAGTTTAGAGTATTCAGGTAAAAGCCGGTTCCATGGTCAGAACATTGAAATACAGTTTTTTTATTTTTATTCGCCATCATTAGGTGCTTTGACTGCAAAATCATGGGTTTAGCTCACTAAGCGTTTTAATTTAATTTCTCGCTGAGCTTAGTTTACACTTTTGAGCTCAGGTAATTTTAGGCTTTATAGGGATGAGATCGATTAATAATGAATAAACCATTGCAGGGACTTAGGGTGGTAGAACTGGGGCAGCTATTAGCTGGTCCTTTCGCAGGCTGCATGCTGGGTTATTTTGGTGCCGAGGTGATCAAAGTTGAGCCACCGGGCGGTGACCCTATTCGCAATTGGAGGGAGGTCAAAGACGGCACTTCACTTTGGTGGCGCAGCCTTGCCCGCAATAAAAAATGTATCTCGCTTGATTTAAAAACTACCGAGGGTCGAGACCTAGTTAAGCGGTTACTTAAAACCGCAGATATAGTGATCGAGAACTTTCGCCCTGGTGTGCTGGAAGACTGGGGTCTCTGTCCTGAAAGTCTCAGAGCCGACAACCCTAATCTTGTCTATGCGCGGATTTCTGGTTATGGACAGACTGGACCCTATGCCAAAAAGCCTGGGTTTGCCTCTGCCTGTGAGGCGATAAGTGGTTTCCGCTATGTCAATGGTTATCCTGGTGAGGCTCCTGTGCGTCCCAACCTTAGCATCGGCGACACAGTGTCCGGGCTGCATGCGGTAATCGGAATTCTAATGGCTCTGCGCTCTCGGGACCAGGTGACTAATGGTAGCTCGGCAGGTGGTCAGGTGGTCGATGTTGCCCTCTATGAGTCAATGTTTAATTTGCTGGAAGCGGTTGTTCCTGAATACGACGGCGCTGGCGTTATTCGCCAACCGTCTGGAACCACGGTGACCGGTATAGTACCCACTAACACCTACAAATGTGCCGATGATAAATTTCTGGTTATTGGGGGTAATGGAGACTCGATTTTTTCTCGGCTAATGGTGGCTGTAGGCAGACCTGACATGGCCGAGGATAAAAAATACAGCAGCAATGCCGAGCGCGTTGTTCATGAGGCGGATATCGATTTGGTTCTGGCCAACTGGTGTGCATCTCATAGTCTAGCCAAGGCAATGGCCATACTTGAGGAACATCTTGTGCCCTGTGGCCCTGTCTATAACGTGGCAGATATGATGCAAGATGAGCATTTCAAATACCGAGAATTATTTGAGAACATTGAAATTAATGGTGAATCCCTCAAAATCCCTGCAATGCTACCAAAATTGCAAAGTACGCCGGGCGGGACCGAATGGCCTGGACCTGAATTGGGCTCTCATACAGATGAGGTACTCAGTAGCCTAGGGCTAGATGCTGAACATATAGCGCAGTTGAAAAGCACCGGTGTGGTCGCAGACCCAAAGAGTTAACTTACAAAGAGATCATTATGAGCATAAGCAGTTTTCTACCTCCGCGCCGTACCCTCATGGGCCCTGGCCCTTCAGATGTGAGCGACCGTGTTTTACAGGCTATGGCGAGACCTACACTAGGTCACTTGGATCCCGCATTTATCGGTATGATGAATGAGGTCAAAACTCTGCTGCAATATGTTTTTCAGACCCAAAATGAGCTGACCTTCGCGGTATCTGCCCCTGGGTCAGCTGGTATGGAATGTTGCTTTGCCAATTTAGTCGAGTGCGGTGACAAGGTTATTGTTTGCCAAAATGGCGTGTTTGGCGGGCGCATGAAAGAAAATGTAGAGCGCTGTGGTGGCACTGCAGTGATGGTTGAGGATAACTGGGGCGATGCGGTTGACCCGGAGAAACTTGAGGCGGCATTAAAAGCTCATCCAGATGCTGTACTGGTTGCCTTTGTGCATGCGGAGACCTCCACTGGCGCTCAGTCCGATGCCAAAACTTTGGTGGCGTTGGCTCATCAATATGGTTGCCTTACTATCGTCGATGCTGTGACTAGTTTAGTAGGTACCCCCCTGTTGGTAGATGAATGGGGCATAGATGCGATCTACTCAGGTTCTCAGAAGTGTCTCTCGGCGCCCCCCGGGTTGTCGCCCGTCAGCTTTAATCAGCGTGCCGCAGAAAAGATTCAAGGTCGCCAGAGCAAGGTGCAGAGTTGGTTTCTCGATCTCAACCTTGTTATGGGCTACTGGGGTGGCGAAGGCAAACGTGCTTATCATCACACTGCTCCGGTCAACTGTCTCTACGGATTGCATGAGTCACTGGTAATTGTTCAAGAGGAAGGGCTGGAAAATTCTTGGGCTAGGCATCAGCAGAACCATTTGGCGCTGCATAAGGGTTTACAGCAGTTGGGTATAGGCTTTTTGGTTAAAGAAGCTCATCGTCTGCCGCAGCTCAATAGCGTCTTTATACCTTCGGGTGCCGATGATGCTGAGGTGCGAACTCGCTTGCTTAACGAGTTCGACCTTGAGATCGGCGCAGGCCTAGGCGCCCTTGCAGGCAAGGTCTGGCGCATCGGATTAATGGGACACGCCAGCAACCAAAAAAATGTCGACTTCTGCCTTAACGCCTTAAAAGCAGTGCTTTAGTTCACTGGCATCAAATCCATCAGCGCAAGCACGGTGGCCTGAATGCCTGTAGTCACCGACGGCTGCGGTTCAATCTTAAATAATGGGCTGTGATGGGAGTGTACTGCGGGCCCAGTGCCATCAGCAGCGGCTTCTATGTCCGAGATATGGGTGCCACCTACAGAGAAGTAAACGCTTGGTATTGCCGGTTCTGTCGTGAAAAATGGAAAGTCTTCTGCGCCCATCCCCTGAGATGAATAACCGGTTACCCGATCCTCTCCCATGGCGTTCTGCCACACTGCCTTTAGGCGGCGCACCAGTGGATCATTATTAATGGTGGGAGGGGTTGATTCGTCGAGAACAATAACCTCGGGCAGCTTATCCTCGGGCAATCCAGCAACACGCCCCATGTTGGTCGCAATGCGTTCTATGCCACTGAGTAACTTATCCCTTGTCTTAAGGTTGGTGTTGCGCACTGTCAGCTGAAGTTCTGCACGATCGGAAATAATATTGTGCTTGGTGCCGCTATGGAATGCCCCCACAGTGACCACGCCGGCTTCTCTTGGCGGGAGTTCTCGTGCCACCAGTGCCTGTAGTCCTACTACAATCTGACTGCCGAGAAGGACTGGATCTTTACCTGCATGGGGAGACGCGCCGTGAGCACCGATGCCGTGGACAATAATATCTACAGTATCCGCACCTGCCATGGGCGCACCTTCTTGCACATTAATATTTCCCGCAGGCAGCCCCGCTGCGACGTGGAACGCCAAAGCATAGTCAGGCTTTCCAAAACGCTTCCAGAGATTGTCCTGCATCATGATCTTGGCACCCAATACTCGCTCTTCGGCAGGCTGGCCAATTAGCATCAACCTGCCAGACCAGCTATCTCGCCGCTCGGCCATCTGTTTGGCAGTTCCTACTAAGCTGGTGATATGAACGTCGTGGCCACAGGCATGCATCACTGGAAACACCTTCCCAGTCACCGGATCCAACTGGGTCACCTTTGAGGCATAGGGCAAGCCGGATTTTTCTTCTAGGGGAAGTCCATCCATATCAGCGCGCATCATTACTAATGGTCCAGGGCCATTTTCCATTAGTGCCACAATCCCAGTACCACCGACGCCTTCTGTGACCTCAAAGCCTGATTCTCGCAGCAGGCTAGCCAGTATTTTGGCCGTGCGAAACTCGCCTGTGCTGAGCTCTGGATTAGCATGGAAGTCGGCAAAGATATCGCCTAGTCGATTGCTGTAGTCGTCCTCGATGGACTGCATCAGATTGTCTGCGCTGACACTGAGGGCGAAAAGGCTGCCGATAGCAGACAGGCTAATGAGACGAACTAGTTTATTTTTTGTCATGCTGTTTGTTCTCTAAAGTTTTGCTAAGTTGCTAAGTTGCTAAGTTGCTAAGTTGCTAGTAAGTGTAGATAAAGTCAGTCAGAAGATTGCCAACCTGCTGCAAGCTACGGGCACTGCATTTGTCTAGGGTGTCTTCTGTAGTGTGCCAGTAATCAGGAAATGGATAGTGAATCAAATCAACGACTGGAATTCCAGCCTCCAAAAAGGGTAGGTGGTCGTCGCTGATAAATCCACCGCGTCGGTCTTTAAAGGCCCGAGCCTGTTGTGTCTTAGCAATCGCCCACAGTTTATCCATCAGCGCGCCCGCTCTAGTATCGGAATATTGCTCTCTGGGAATGCTGAGGTTTTTATCGCAGACCATATCAACCACAACCCCTGCGCTGGGACGATACTTAGGATTGGCAGCAATAAATTGTTGTGCACCAATCGAGAAAGGGCGATTACCTATGCCTCCCATATCTTCAAGGTCAAAAAATACCAGATCAACAGTAACTGGGGCTGGTCTATATGCCAGAATACGAGCCATCTCTAGTAACAGGGCGACGCCAGAGCCGCCGTCATTCGCGCCAATAACCGCACTGCGTCGCAGTGCTGGATCAGAGTCTTGGTCCGCCCAGGGGCGAGTATCCCAGTGGGCTGCGAGCATAATCCGTTCGCTGGGCTTATCGCCGTGGGTAGGGCCTTGGAAGCTGGCCCATAAATTAGTACCTTCTAGTTGGTAGGCTTGAAAATGTTGGATGCTAATATCATCGGCCAGAGGGGCCAGAGTTTGCTGTAAATAGCTAAGGGTATTTTTCTTTGCTAGTTGATTGCGAGGCTCTCTGGGCCCGAATGCTATCTGCCTAGCTATATGTTGTATTGCCAGTTCACCGTCAAATAATAATGGTCCAGATGAGGCCGAGCCAGCCGATAAACAGGCCGCTAGAAAAATTATGCTGCACTGGCTGATGGTCATAGCATTAAGCCCCGAGTACCACCGCCACTAGATTGGCAGAGACCCTCTAAGACCGGGCCTGCCCTGAGGGTTCTTTATCAATTGTAGTCAATCCAATTTGCGAATAACCATAGATAATGGCAATGATTGGGCAGAGGATATTAAAGAAAGCATAGGGGGCATAGATAAACGTGCTGACCCCTAGGGTTGCTGACATATAGGCACCACAGGTATTCCAGGGCACTAGCGCCGAGGTTAGGGTGCCAGAGTCCTCAAGTGTACGCGATAGGTTGATGGTGCTGAGCCCGCGCTCTTCATAGGGTTTTACAAACATCTGCCCAGGAATTACCAGGCTGAGATATTGGTCGGCAGCCAAAATATTCGTGCCTATACAGGTCCCTACAGTGGCGACAATCATATCGCCTGCTGATCTAACTCGGCTCAATGCAGCCTCTACCAGCCGCTGCAGCAGACCTGTGCGTCGCATCGCGCCACCGAAGGCCATCGCATTTATGACCAGACCAACGGTAGTCAGCATATTACTCATGCCGCCTTTGGACAGCAGGGTATCAAGGGCTTCGTTGCCGGTCACAGAGCTGTAGCCCAAAAACATCGAGCTAAACAGGCCCTTAAAAATAGCTGCAGTGGAGCTGAGGCTATTATCATCCGCCAGAGCAATAACTACATCGGTTTGAAACGCCGCCGCAAACACACAGCCTGCGACTGTTCCGCAGATCAATGTTGATAGGGCCGGTAGCTTCTTGACCGCCATGGTCAGTAAAAGTATCAGTGGCAGCAGCATCAGCGGATTAATGGTGAAGGTTTGCTGCATTGCATTTTGGAGTATCTCAATATCATCAATTACTAGGTTGGACCCGCTACCTACCCCCAAAAGAAAAAATAGAACCAGGGTAATCAAAAAGCCTGGGATAGTAGTCCAAAGCATGTGCTGAATATGGTCAAACAGATTGTTGCTGGTTACTGCCGCTGCCAGATTGGTGGTTTCTGAGAGTGGTGACAGCTTGTCGCCAAAGTAGGCGCCGGAGATGATAGCGCCAGCACTGATCGCCAGCGAAAGATTAAGTGCCGCAGCGATGCCCATCAGGCCAATACCTAGGGTTCCTGCCACTGTCCAAGAACTACCAATGCTAAAGCCTAGCAGGGCGCAAACCAGGCAGGCGGTGAGATAAAAGTAGTCCGGCGACATCAACTCCACCCCATAGTAAATCATGCTGGGTACAGTGCCAGACAGAATCCAGCTGCCGATTAATGAGCCAACCATTAATAGAATCAGAATTGATTGTAGTGAGAGGCTAATTGTGTGAATCATGCCCTGCTCAATCTCATGCCAGCTGATGCCATTTTTAATCCCAATCATGGCAGCTACTGCCGCTGCCATGATGAGTGCAACCTGATTGGGGCCAAAGGAGTCTAGACCAAACACATAGACAGTGCCTGCCAGCATGCTGATTAGAACGATAACAGGAATCAGGGCGTCGAGTAAGCTGGGTTTAGTGATTATTTTGCTCATAGGGAATGATGATTTTGTCGTTATTTTTTTGAGTCGCTAAGTTACCAGTCTACCGACTATCTATCTACCTTTCTTGACAACACAATATGACTCAGTGTTTTTTCTACTCCATCAAGGGTAGCGATTCGATCAATGCTTTTATCCAGCGCCTCTGTGGTTTCCTCAGTTACCTTGGCAATAAGGTCGTACTGGCCACTGATTGTGCATAGCATATCCAGTTGCGGCACCCTGTGAATCTGGCGAACAATATCTGCAGTCTTTTTAGGAATCACTGAGATCATGATGTAGGCGCTAACCTGCTGCTGCTCAAAATGCGGGTTAATCTTAATGGTATAGCCCTGGATTACGCCTTTGCGCTCCAACCTCTCCATTGTCTGCTGCACTGTGGCACGGCTAAGCCCTAGTTCGCTGGCGAGATCAGATACGGTTCTGCGGCTATTTTCTTGGAGAAGCTTGAGAAGGCGACTTTCATTTTTCATTTCAATATGCCATTTAATATTTCAATTTGCTTATTAATAGTAAACAAATTGAAAGGTTTGCAAATACAAAATGACAGTTTATATTAATAAAATGCTGTTTTAAACCTCTCTTCTTATAGGTGTGTAATGAGCGTTGCTGCAGCAGTTAAGCTGGAAAATAATAACCAAAATCAGCGTAGATTAATGGTAGAAGAAGACAGTCGTCAGCAAATTTCTTTTACTGCGCCTTTCACTAAAGACTACAGCCGGCCTGTGTTGGTCGTGTCAAAGCAGCGTCTGCGAGAAAACGCGCGTCGTTTTATGGCGGCTATGCCAAGAGTACGCCCTCATTATGCGGTGAAGGCCAACCCTGATATGGATATTCTGCGCACCTTCAAAGAAGAGGGTACCTGTTTTGAGGTGGCCTCTATCGCCGAGGTAGATGCGATGCTGAAGCTGGGCGCCGATATGCAGACAGTATTTTACTCCAACCCGATTAAATCGCCCGCTGCCGTTGCCCATGCTGCAAAGAACGGCATCCTTTGGTACAGCGTTGACACGCCAGAAGAGGTGGCAAAAATATCTGCAATCAAGCCAGATGCCAAGTTGTATATTCGTATCGAAGTTAGCAACGAAGGCTCCAGCTGGCCGTTGGCAGGTAAGTTTGGTGCTAGTCCGTCTGGCGTTGATGCTGTTATAGAAACGGCAAAAAATCTCGGTATGCGAATCTGTGGCGTGACCTTCCATGTGGGTTCGCAATGCGTGAACACCAATAATTGGGTTGAGGGTATTCGAGCGGCCAAGGCACTGTTTACTAAATTATCCAGCCATGGCTTTGAGCCTGAACTGCTCAATATGGGTGGTGGTTATCCATTGCAATTTACTGGAGCTGAGCCGGCTATTGAAGAGATTGGCGCCGTGATCAATGCTGAGCTTGAATCGATTCCGGAAAATATTCAGATAATGGCAGAGCCGGGAAGATACTTTGCTGGTTCAGCAGGCTGTCTCATTGCACAGGTAGTAGGCGTGGCGACTCGCGATGAGGTGCGTTGGGTCTATCTGGATACTGGTGTTTACGGTGGATTGATGGAGTTAACCCAAGATTTTCCAGTGACTCTTATAAGCGAGCGCACTGGGGAGCCGGGACTGTGGACCATGGCTGGCCCAACCTGTGACTCTATCGACGTAATGGGCCGACATAAACTCCCAGCTAACACCGAGGCGGAAGATTTTATCTATATGCCCAATCTGGGTGCCTATTGCACCACCTGTGCCTGCGATTTCAATGGCTTTCCTCCGCCAGTGATGCGGCTTATCGACTAGTGGTGACGTTTAGGTAATACTGAGTTGAATCCAAATTAGAGCCCTGATTCGTCTAAATCAGGGCAACTAATGCCGGCTAATGACCGGCGCATTAATTCAATGAAAAAGGTTCAAACATGTCTGCTGTTAAAAAAATTCTCGGGCTACTGATCTCAGTCGTCGTCATTGCAGTGTTTTCGCTCTATCTGTGGTTCTGGGCTATGCCTGTGGGCGTCAATAACTATATCAACAAAATAAGCCTCCAGCTGGTGATGCAGTCTCCTGAAATGATCAGCTCTATCGGACTTATTGATAACACGCCCCTAGACTTCCACAGTGACAAATTAGAGTCCTATACAGAGGAGGCCGATAAAAAGTCACTGACTATTTTGCTTGAGGGTCGTCGCGGTCTCGATAGTTATGGCCCAGAGGGATTAGAGGGTCAAGAGCTCCTCAGTTGGAAGATTACTGCCTGGTTTTTTGACGATTTAATTCGCAGCGCCGAGTTTGAGCATGGTGGATATCGAGTTAATCAAATCTCTGGCGTGATGGTGGATTTGCCTCAGTTCCTCACAGATAGACATAGGATCGTCGACGAGAAAAGTTTGCGTCGTTACATTTCACGCCTGAATGAGTTCGCCCGGGTCATTTCCGAGGTGCGGGTGCGGGTAATGGATGATCGTGATCAGGGGACCGTGCCCCCTGATTTTATTATTGAAAAAGTACTGGTTGGCATGCGTGCTTTCTCTGATGGCCCAGTAGAGGAAAACCCTCTAGTGGCTACATTAGCCAGCAGGTTGGATCCGTTGGACAACATCGCTGAGGCTACTAAGGTGGCGCTCACCAAGGAAGCGCAGGAGGCTGTAAGCTCCCAGATTATTCCTCAGTACCACAACATGATCGCGCTATTTGAAGAGATGCTATTGACCAGCAGTCATGATGCTGGTGTATGGCGTCTGCCTCAGGGTGAAGCTATTTACAACAATGCTCTGAGATCAAATACCACCACCAATATGTCGGCAGATGACGTTCATCAACTAGGTTTAGCCGAGGTGGCACGAATTCAGTTGGAAATGAACGATATTCTGATGAGCTTGGGGATGACGGAAGGCAGTATTCTGTCTCGAGTTCAGCAGCTGATGGTGATGCCTGAACATAACTTCGCCAACACAGAGGAAGGTCGGGCTGAGCAGATAGCCTACCTAAACCAGGTCAATGATCAGTTGATGGCTATGGCGGATCAGCACTTTATAACCATACCGCCGCAGCCTCTGGAGATAGTCAGGGTGCCTGTCTATGCGCAGGATTCCTCTCCAGGCGGGTACTACCAGCCGCCAGCTCTAGATGGATCTACCCCAGGGCGCTTCTACATCAATCAAAAAGATACCTGGGATAATCCCCGCTGGAAACTGCGGACCTTTATGTATCACGAGGGTGCTCCAGGACATCATTTCCAGATTTCTGCGGGGCAGATGATCGAGGATGTGCCGTTCCTTCGCATGATGAGCCCTTTCAATGCCTATACCGAGGGTTGGGCGCTTTACGCAGAGCGCATCGCTTTTACCGACATGGGAGTTTATGACAATGACCCTCTGGGGAATCTGGGTCGCTTGCAGGACGAGATTTTTCGGGCTGTGCGTTTAGTCGTAGATTCTGGCATCCACGCCAAGCGTTGGAGTCGCGAGAAAGCGATCGCTTACATGCTTGAGAAAACTGGTCTCACTGAGGCAGAAGTTACTCGCGAAATTGAGCGCTATGTGGTTTGGCCCGGTCAGGCGACCTCCTACAAAGTCGGTCAACAAGCCATATTGGCGCTGCGTACCCAAGCTGAAAAAGCACTGGGTGAGCGCTTTGATAGCCGCGAGTTTCACGAAATGATTTTGATGAATGGCGCTATGCCACTGGCCATTTTGGAAGAGTCAGTGGCCAGTTGGATTGCGTCACAAAACTAGCGACTAAATAATAGATTTTTTGCGCAGGGCGTCTAGCTCCGCTTGCGAAAATTCAAGAGTCTCCCCTAGTACTGATGCAGTGTCATCTCCAAGTTCCGGAGGTGGCACTGCATAGTCTATTTGTGAGCGACTATAGTTTATTGGATTGCCCACCAGTTTAATTTCACCGGCGCGTTTATCCGCCACCTTGACCAGCATGTCACGAGCTAAGATTTGTGGGTCTTCGAATACTTCATCAATTCTATTAATCGGGCCGCAGGGAATCTGGTGCTCGGTGAATAATCTGAGCCAATCACTGCTGTTTCCTGCACTGAGTTGCTGGCTGATACTGGCGCATAGTTGCTGTCGGTTTTTCACTCTGGCGGCATTGGTTTGATAGCTTGGATCAAGAGCCCACTGTGGCTGCTGTAGCACCTGACTGAGACGCTCAAACTGGCTGTCATTACCCACCGCCAAAATAATATGGCCATCTGCAGTAGCGAATGCTTGATAGGGCACAATGTTTGGGTGGGCATTACCCAGACGCTCTGGCACCTGACCACCAATGAGGTAGTTGCTGGCCTGATTGGCTAATACGGCAGCCTGCACATCCAGTAATGCCAGATCTATGTGCTGTCCCAGTCCAGATTGGTGCCGTTCGAGCAGGGCGCCCTGAATTGCATTGGCGGCGTAAAGACCGGTAAAAATATCTGTGACAGCTACTCCGACCTTTACTGGGCCGCCTTGCTGCTCATCGGGCTCGCCGGTGATGCTCATTAAGCCGCCCATGCCCTGAATTAAAAAATCATAACCCGGACGTTGAGCATAGGGGCCGGTTTGGCCAAAGCCAGTGATTGAGCAGTAGATCAGCTGTGGGTTTAAGGCTTGCAGAGAGTCGTAGTCGAGACCGTACTTTGCAAGGCCACCCACCTTATAGTTTTCGATCAGCACATCAGACTGACTGGCGAGCTGACGGATAATTGCTTGGCCTTCTGGTTGTGTAATATCTACAGTGACCGATTTTTTACCGCGATTGGTGCAAAAAAAATAAGCCGCGTCTTGGGTGCTGGTGCCGTCGCTGTTTTGCAGGTAGGGAGGTCCCCAGTGGCGAGTGTCGTCGCCCACTGATGGCCGTTCAATCTTGATTACCTCAGCTCCGAGATCCGCGAGCATCTGCCCAGCCCAGGGGCCAGCGAGCACGCGGCTCATATCCAAAACTTTATAGCCAGCCAGAGGTCCTGCCATAGAATTATCCGAAGGCCGGAATGCCTGTTTGGGCACGCCCTAGAATCAGGGCATGAACATCAGCTGTACCCTCGTAGGTGTTAACCACCTCTAGGTTCATCATATGGCGCATAATTGGGTATTCATCAGAAATTCCGTTGCCACCATGCATGTCTCTTGCCATACGAGCAATATCCAGAGCCTTAGTACAGTTGTTGCGCTTCATTAGAGAGATCAGTTCAGGCGCTAGCTGGCCTTGATCTTTCAACCGTCCAGCACGCAACGAACCCTGTAGCCCCAGGCTGATCTCTGTTTGCATATTAGCCAATTTCATTTGAATCAACTGGGTAGCCGCCAGAGGTCGGTTAAACTGCGTGCGGTCCAGACAGTATTGTCGCGCTGCATGCCAGCAGTTTTCAGCGGCCCCCATAACACCCCAGCTTATGCCATAGCGTGCAGAATTAAGGCAGCCAAAGGGCCCTTTTAAGCCCTGTACATTGGACATCAGTTGCTCTTCAGGAACAAATACCTCGTCCATAACAATCTCACCGGTAATCGAAGCGCGCAGTGCTAGCTTGCCTTCTATTTTAGGTGCGGTAAGACCTTTCATACCTTTGTCGAGAATAAAGCCTCGAATAATACCGTCATCAGTTTTCGCCCAGACCACAAATACATCGGCAATCGGTGAGTTACTGATCCACATTTTGCTGCCTGACAGCAGATAGCCGCCATCTACAGTTCTCGCTCGAGTTTTCATCCCGCCCGGATCAGAACCAGCGTCTGGTTCGGTCAGACCAAAGCAGCCCACCCATTCACCGGTGGCCAACTTGGGCAGGTATTTTTCTTTTTGCTGTTCAGTGCCATAGGTATAGATGGGGTACATAACTAGGCTAGATTGCACACTCATCATCGAGCGATAGCCAGAATCGACGCGTTCGACTTCTCGGGCGACTAGACCGTAGCTTACATAGCTAACACCAGGGCAGCCATAGCCATCAATAGTGGCACCCAGTAACCCTAGTTCACCCATTTCGTTAAAGATTTCTCGGTCTGTGTGTTCTTGACGAAAAGCATCACGTACTCTGGGTGCTAGTTTTTCCTGAGCATAGATGGCGGCGGTGTCTCGCACCATACGCTCCTCATCAGTCAGCTGATCATCGAGATTAAATGCGTCTTGCCAGTTAAACTTTCCCCAATCACCCGCCATATTAAGAACCTTTTACTTGGTAATGATGCGCAGTGGCATCCAGCGCCTTAGTGGCACGTTCGATTAATAGATCAATTTCTTCATGGCTGCTAACAAAGGGCGGTGAAATAATCATTGAGTCGCCCACAGCACGCATTACTAGGCCATTAGCAATACAAAATTCTCTACAGATGCCGCCGGATTTTTGCTCTGGCTCCAGTCGCTCACGGGTCTCTTTGTTACGCACCAACTCGATAGAGCCCAGCATGCCTACGCCGCGCACATGACCGACTATAGGGTGCTCTGCTAGCGCTGCCCACTTATTTTGTAAGTAAGGGCCGACATTATCGGCAACATGAGACACCATATTCTGATCTTCAATAATATCGAGGGTCGCCAGAGCGGCTGAACAGGCGATAGGGTGGCCCGAGTAGGTAAAGCCATGACCAAACTCGCCGCCGCTGCTGGTGATTACCTGCGCAACTTTATCGCTGACCATTACACCACCCAGAGGCTGAAAGCCATTAGTTACTGCCTTGGCAAAGGTAATAAGATCCGGCTCAGTGCCATAGGTCTGGCAGCCAAACAGGTTTCCAGTTCGACCAAAGCCACAGATAACCTCGTCGCTGATAAACAGAATATCCCGCTCTTTAAGAATGCGGCTAACTTCTGGCCAATAACTGTCTGGTGGCACGATAACACCGCCTGCACCCTGCACAGGTTCGGCTATAAACGCAGCGACATTTTCGGCGCCCAATTTGTCGATGCGCTTCTCTAATTCGCGCGCTGCCTGAATACCAAATTCATGGGGGCTTAGCTCGCCACCGTTGCAATACCAGTTGGGATCGGCAATATGCTCAACATAGGGTAGCGTCTCGAACTGCTTGTGAACAAATTCAAAGCCGCCAAGACTGGCGGACGCAATAGTACTGCCGTGATAACCATTGGTGCGCGATAGGATAATTCGTTTTTTAGGCTGCTCTTTGAGATCCCAATACCGTCGTACGATACGAATGTTAGTATCGTTTGCTTCGGAACCAGAGCTGGTGAAAAACACATGGGTAAACTGCTCTGGCGTAATGTTTACTAAGCGATTCGCCAGTTCTACGGCTGGTGCGTTACTGCATTGGAAGAAATTATTGTAGTAGGGCAGTTCAGAAAATTGACGGCTTACAGCTTCAGCAATAGTCGGCTGGCTATAGCCCAGACTGCAACACCAAAGCCCTGACATGGCGTCGAGCAAAACGTTGCCGTCGGTATCATGGATATAAATATGCTCGGCGCGGTTGATGATTCTGCCAGGTTTACGTGCATAGTCATTAAAGTCCGTAAAGGGGTGCAGATGTCGCTGGGTATCCAGCTGTTGCCACTGTTCTGTTGTTCGCATTTTGGTCATAATTATCTCAAGAAGTCGTCTGACTAGCGCCAGTGCTGCAATGATGAGCCACCCCAAAAGGGTATTTTTATAGCGGCTAGGTTGAATGAATATCTCAACATACAAATGGTCAGGCGTCATGTACCCAAATGGGTTGGCAAATTTCAACCTATAAATGGCGAGTAAAAGTGAAGGATTTATCGATGAGCAAAACTCTGCCTGTGGTGGGTATAGCCTGTGACGTAATGACCTCGGGGATGCATCCTGTGCATGGGGTCGGTGAGAAATATATTAATGCAGCTGCTAACGGTGCTCAGGCGCTGCCGATGCTGTTGCCTACCTTTGGCGACGGGAAAGATATCAACGACCTAGGTGCTCTGTATCAGGTTGAGGATATTGTCAGTCGCATTGATGGGCTATTCTTGCCGGGCAGCCCATCGAATATTCAGCCCCGACATTACGCTGGCCCCGCCCATGCAGATGGTACCTTAGAGGATCCTCAGCGCGATAGCTTGAGTTTGCAGTTGATCCGCTGCTGTATCGATCATGGGGTGCCTATTTTTGCAGTCTGTAGGGGCTTTCAGGAGCTCAATGTGGCCCTAGGCGGTTCATTGCATGCCAAGGTTCATGAGGTGAGCCCTTACCATGACCACCGAGAGGACAAGAGCAAAGATCGCGATGGACAGTATGGCCCGTCCCATTCAGTAAACTTTGTTTCTGGTGGTTGGCTGCACAGCGCCAGTGGCGACACTAGTTGTCAGGTTAACAGTCTGCATAGTCAGGGCATAAATCGATTAGCTGATGGCTTAGAAGCCCTAGCCCATGCAGAGGATGGCTTGATTGAAGCGGTTATGCTGAAGCCTGAAAGTGGCTGTTGGGCCGTTGGGGTGCAGTGGCATCCAGAGTGGCAATATGAAAACAACCAGATTTCCAAGCTGCTGTTTAGTGAGTTCGGACAGCAGATGCGAAAAAAAGCCTTAAAAGGGCAGGGGAAATTGTTTGACCAGGGATAGGTAAATTGTTTGTTTAGGGATAGAATTCTGATATTGGCAACTGCAGTCTAAAAGTATTAGTGGTCAAGATCTTAGCAATGACGCCAATCAACTCAGACTAATTGGGGAGAATTATGAAATCTAATACCGTATTACGTAAAACGCTGCTTTCGGCAGCTGTGGCAGCAGCCACAATAAATGCAGCGCAGGTGACTGCAGCTCAGATTGAAGAGGTGATTGTCACCACGCAGAAGCGTGCAGAATCACTACAGGATGTGCCTATTTCGGTATCAGCCTTTACTGGATCTTTTATTGAGAAGGCCCAGATAAATGATGCTAAAGAATTGGCTCTGCTCACGCCTGGCGTATCTGGCGATACAGACGACTCGTTCTTGGACTCTATGAATGTGCGCGGCATCAGCACCAATGATTTTGGTGTAGGTGCAGAGCCTTCCATCGGCGTCTATCAGGATGGTATCTATCTGGGTCGAACCGGTGGCGCTCTCTCAAGTTTCTTTGATATAGAGGCAGTAGAAATCGTCAAGGGGCCACAGGGTACCCTGTTTGGTCGCAACGCATCAGCTGGTGCTATTGCTGTAACCACCAAGAAACCAAGTCAGGATCAGGATGCTTCATTGACAGTGGGAATGGGTCAGGACGGTTACGGTATGCTATCTGGTGCCTTTAATATGTCCCTGAGTGATAACCTCACCAGTCGCACGGCGATTTATCATCAGCAGCAAGATGGCTGGATGACTAACATCAACGACGGCAAAACTGCTGGCGCTATTGAAAATAGGGCAATTAGACACAGCATCTCGTTTGAAAATGATGCTGTAAGCAGCACGCTAGTACTAGAGTACGAAGACCGTATGGGTCCTCCTACTATTTACAAGGTGTTTGATGCGGACAACACAGGCTTTTCGTTCTTTAGTTCTGACGCGGGCAAAAAGCAGTTTAGTTCAGATGTAGACACAGACCTCCTTATTGATGAGGGCGAAGTCTGGGGAGCCAGCTTAAATGTAGAGGTTGACCTTGGCGGCGATCTCAGTCTGACATCCATTACTGGTCTGCGTGGACACAACTATTACTACAACGAAGATTTTGATGGTGAAGACCGCTTTATCTTCAACTACCAGCAGATTCAGGAGCAGGAGTACTTCAGTCAAGAATTCCGACTCGATGGCGATAGCGAAGACGTCAGCTGGTTTGTCGGAGCTTCTTGGTATCAAGAAGAGATTCAGACGCGCTTCAATCAAACCTATGATGAAGACACTATGTGTGTCACCTATGGTACTTACTATGCAGCTTCTTATGCGGCAGCCTATGGCGAGGACTTTGATGCTGCGTATTTTGAGTCAGAGGTTACCGACTGTGCTTCTTATTACGAGTACAACGGATATACCAGCTATGGTCCAGGTATAGGCACGCGCAATGACTCGGTAGATATTGATGCTGAGTATGATGGCTGGGGTGTTTACGGCGATGCTACTATCCGTGTTTCTGACAAGATCGACGTCAGTGTTGGTGCTCGTTACACAGAGGATAATCGTGACTTCGGCCAGAAATTTGGTGGCGCTGACCGCAATTATTTCTTCTATTCATTCCCATTCTTCTCCTCTGACTATGTCCGTGGCAGTGACCAGTGGACTAATACATCTGTCCGAGCTGCAGTTTCTTATCAGGTGTCAGAAGATGTATCGACCTATATTAACTACAGCACTGGCTACAAAGCCGGCGGTTTTAATACCTTCTTCCTGTCTTTCCCTGACTCGGTTACCGACGAGGATATGGAAGGTGCGGACGCTCTAGATTTGGGTGCCACTCCAGAGAGCTTTAGGAAGGAAGAAGTGACCAATATTGAATTGGGACTCAAGGGTCAGTTCTGGGATGGTCAGTTGCAGGTTAATGGTAGTCTCTACAGCTACGAGTTTACTGATATGCAGTCAGGCTACTATGTTGGCTCGCGCTACAGCGTGGCTAATATAGGTGATGCAGAGGGCAGCGGCGTTGAGTTGGATATACGCATCTTGCCGACTGACAACCTAGATATTTACATGGGACTGTCATGGGCAGATACCGATCTGACAAACCCAGATCCGGGCTTCTGTGATCCAGCTGACTGTAAGGGTGCTCAGATTCCAGGAACTATAGAGTTCAGTGGAGCCATTGTAGCGACCTATACGGTGCCTATGGAAAATGGCGATCTGGCTATTTCCTGGGAGACTTTCCATCAGGACGAGGGTATTGGCTTTGGCTCATTTAGCAACGACCCAATTATTACTGACGGTTTCACTACCAGTAATCTGCGAGTCGGCTTTGACAGTGCTGAGGACTGGAACCTAACGCTGTGGGTTAATAATATTACCGATGAGTTCCACTACAAGGGAGCTGCACCATCAGATTCTAATATTGGTGCCCATTACTTTGGTTTCTCTGAGCCTCGTCGTATAGGCGTAGATGTTGGCTGGAAGTTCTAAGAGACCAGACCAACAACCAAATAAAAGAGCCGACAATGTCGGCTCTTTTTTTGTAGACTAAACAAAATTCTAACGGCGATAGTTATGGATCCTCAGCAGCAATTTTTTAAAGCACTCTCAGCATTGCGCGAAGGCGATCTGCAGCGCTGCGAGGCGATTTGCGAAACCCTGCTGAAGCTCAACCCACGCGAGGTAAACAGCTTGCGTTTGCGTGCTCAGGTATGGGAGCGCCGTGGAGATCTAGAGCTAGCAGCAAGCGGGTTTGAGGCGGTTCTTGCCATCACCCCAGATTTTGCCCATGCCTGCGCCGATCTTGGCAGGGTCCAGCTTGCCCTAGAGCAATACCATTCAGCTGAGCAATCCCTGAGGCGCGCTCTTAGTCTTGATGACAGGCTCAAGGCCCCGCGCAGATTGCTGGAAAAAGTCTTATTGGCACAGGGCAAAACCGATCAATCAGCGCAGATAGCAGCGCTTAATCGTCAGTCGGAAGAACTCAAAAATAAAGTCATAGAAGCCTCTAGCCTCTTAAAGGCGGGTGATAGAGCTGGCAGCGAAAAGCTCTGTCAGGAAGTTTTGGCGGTCGATCCCGACAATGTTGGTGCCAAAGAGTTAATGATCGACCATGCACTGGATTCTGGTCGCGCACGCTGGGCTGAGGAGCTTTCTCGGCAGCTTATTCGCAAAATGCCTGAACGTCTAAAATGGTGGTTGCGGCTAGCAGCGGCACTCTCTCGGCAGGACAAAATTATCGAGGCTGAAGAGGCTGTTCAGCATGTTCTAAATATTGACAGTGACAGAAGCGAAGCGCGCATGTTGTTAGGTGATATTTTTGCCAAGGATAACCGCTTTCAGGCTGCGCTCGAACAGTACAATCTCGTCCTTGAAAAAACCCCAGACAATGTTGTGGCACTCTCCCAAAAAGCGACAGTATTAAAAACTCTGGGTGAACAGGATCAGGCAGTTGAAGTCTATCGGCGTTGCATGCAGTTGGATAACAACTATGGCGAAGCCGCCTGGTCTCTGTCTAATCTCAAAACCTATAGATTTAGTGATGCAGAGGTGAGTCAGATACAGGCCGCTCTGGCCGAAGGTAGTCTTACCGACAAGAGCAAGGTGCATTTTAATTATGCGTTAGGCAAAGCCTATGAACATCGCAAGGATTGGGACAGTGCCTTTGCTTACTATGCAGCTGGTAACCAGGTGCAGAAGCAATTGGTGAGTTGGAGTGCCGATGATTTCTCTCAGCTGGTTGACAGAACAATAGAGACGTTTTCGACAGAGTTTATTGCCCAGTCTGCAGGTGCAGGTGTAGACGATGGCGCGCCGATTTTTATTCTCGGCCTGCCAAGATCAGGTTCCACGCTACAGGAGCAAATACTAGCGTCTCATTCGCAGGTGGAGGGCACCCGCGAGTTACCCTATATCCCTTGGCTGGCAAATCGGCTGCATCGGCAGCCCAATGCCATGGCTTCGCAACCCTATCCTCTGGGGGTAACAGAGCTAGGCGCACAGGACTGGTATTCCCTAGGAGAGCAGTTTATGGCTCAGGCCCAGCGTCATCGGCAAACTGATGCGCCGCTGTTTACCGACAAGCTGCCGAACAACTTTATCTATATTGGGCTGATACTGCTGGCCATGCCCAATGCCAAAATCGTAAACACCATGCGTCACCCAATCGACAATTGTTTTGGCTGCTTCAAGCAACTCTGGGCAGAGGGGCAACACTTCAGCTATGACCTCAATGATCTGGGCCGTTATTACCGCGATTACCAGCGTCTTATGGCCCACTGGCAAAAGGTTTTCCCCGGCAAGGTATACTCAGTGCAATATGAGAATGTTGTCGATGACCTTGAGGGGAATGTGGAGAAGTTATTGGCTTACTGTGGGCTGCCTCTAGAGCAAGCCTGTCTGCGTTTTCATGAGACAGAGCGAGCAGTAAATACCGCTAGTTCTGAACAGGTGCGCCAGCCTATTTACAAATCAGCAGTTGCCTACTGGAAGCATTTCGAAGCGCATTTGGGCCCTTTAAAAGCAGCCCTAGGTGATCTTGCCGAATAAGTCCCCCAATGCTTTGTCTGAGCTAATTTTAGATACCACCAAGGGGTAGTTAGCACAGGGGTCAATGTATTTGTGCTGCAACATGCGCTACTGTTGCCGATAAGCAAATTGGAAAACACTATGGCTATGCTCTCCCCACTCGATCAATTTTTGCAAGATAACCCGGATATAGAAATATTTGAGGTGATTCTGCATGACCTAAACGCCGTACATCGCGGCAAATGGTTACCCCGCGAGCAGATCGCTAAGGTTTTTGAGGGCGGCTATAAAATGCCCCAAAACACCTGTTCTTTAGATATCTGGGGGCGCGATCTCGAGGAGCTAGTGGCAGACAGTGGCGACGCTGATGGCGTCTGCAAGCCCCACCCTGAAACCCTGGCGCGGGTCCCCTGGGCGGATCGACCCACAGGCCAACTCATTGTTTCTATGGGTAGCTTTAATGGGGAAAGTCACTACGGTGGCGACCCACGCGTTGTTCTTGAAAACCTATTGGCACGCTTTAAGGCTCTCGGTCTCACACCAGTGGTTGCTAGTGAGATGGAGTTTCATCTGTTCGAATTAGATCGCGATCAATTTGGCAAGCCTCAGCACAGCCAAAGTGCGCTGGATGGTAGTCCGGCGCTGGGAGGCCAGACATACGGTCTAGAGGCTATGCGCCGGACGGCGCCACTCATGGATGCCATCTCCGAGGCGGCAAGAATCCAGAATCTACCGGTAGATACCCTGATTACAGAGTTTGGCCCCTCACAGTTCGAGATTAATCTCTACCATCAAGATTGTGCATTGCGTGCCT
The DNA here is from genome assembly GCA_018663035.1 of Porticoccaceae bacterium. Classification (GTDB taxonomy): domain Bacteria; phylum Pseudomonadota; class Gammaproteobacteria; order Pseudomonadales; family Porticoccaceae; genus HTCC2207. Next base: position 23,397 of record JABJEX010000013.1, on the reverse strand, counting down.
GCGACCAGGGCAGCATGCTGAAGCGCGCCATTCGCAATGTATCCCACAACCATGGCAAAGTAGCTTCCTTTATGGCTAAGCCTTTTGCAGAGCAGGTTGGCAATGGTATGCATATCCACTTTAGTCTACTCGACGACCAGGGTAATAATGTGTTTGATAATGGCACAGAGCAGGGCTCGGAGCTGCTCAACCATGCGGTCGCTGGTTGCCTAGAAACTATGGCCGACTGCATGGCTATATTCGCTCCTAATATCAACTCCTTTCGCCGCATGGTACCCGGATGCTATGCGCCACTGGCACCCAATTGGGGCTATGAAAATCGCACCACAGCCATCCGTATACCCGGTGGCGATAACAGCGCTATGCGCATAGAACATCGTGTAGCCGGCGCAGATGCCAATGTTTATCTCACGGTCGCAGCAATGTTGGCAGGAGCTCTGTATGGCATTGAAAACAAATTAAAAGCACCTGAAGCAGTCGAGGGTGACGCTGGCGATGTTGAGGCCACGCTGCCGCATTTTTGGAATGATGCTATTAAAGCGTTTGAGAAGTCAGATTTTATAAGGGAGTACTTAGGGGCTGAGTTACAGTCTACCTATGCACTGTGCAAGCGCAAAGAGAAGCAGGAGTTTGATTCTGCCGTCACAATGATGGAATACGATGCCTATCTCTAGAGTTTGCGCTTAACTAGAAGGGTGTCTATCTCATTTTGAGCAAGCTTGGCCCTCGCCGACGCCATTTTAGAGGTATTGGCGAAGGGCCCGACCAATACGCGGTGCCAGACATCGCCCTTTTCGGCGCCCAGGGTTTCTGTGCTCACCGTCAGGTTAAGCAGTAGGAGCTGAACACGCAGTCGCTCGGCATCAGCTTTGTTTTTAAAGGATCCTACTTGCAGTAGATAATTGTAGTCTTCACCCTGTACCGCCTTGCTATCTTCGACCTGCTCTTCCTCAGCGATAACAATCTCCGAAGTCTTTAAAATATCATGAAAGGTAAAGGTTAGGCTTGGTGATTTAACCTCGTCTACGCTGTCTGCGGTGCTCTGGCTATCAGGCAATGGGCTGTCGAATAGCATGGGTATAAAATAGCTGAGCAGGGCGCCTAGTACTAAGCCAGACAAAAAAGCGGGCGCGGTAGACTTTTCAGTTGCGGGGCCTCGCTGAGGAGAGCGAGTAGCAGATTTTCGAGCCTTGTCTTGCGCCATAAAATAATTTCCCTTAATCAGGCTCAGATTGTAGGTGAATTGCTCTGTTGTAAGCAAAACAATCTATCTAGCCCCGACTGTTTTTGGTCACAGTTCCTGAGGATCTACATCAATCGACCAGCGGATTGACCTACCCTCTGGTTGGCTCTCCAATTGCCCAGCTAGCTGAGATAAAAGTCCATGCAGGCTCTGGCGATGATCGGCATCGATTTGCAACAAATAGCGGTAGCGACCGCCGCGCTTTTCCAGCATTGCAGGCAATGGTCCCAGATAAGCTAGGCTAGTGCTAGGCACTGCGATAGTCTCAGCCAAGCGACGCGCCTGCCGTAAAAATGCCTCGGCCAGCTCTGCTCGATTAGATTCAGCTCTGATCACCACAAGATGCCTGAAGGGTGGTAGCTGATGCAGTTGACGCTCAGATAAAAGCTTTTTAGCGAACTGTCCGTAACCCTCATTCATCAGTATCTGAAGTAAAGGATGTTGCGGCTGGTGGGTCTGAATTAACACCCTCCCTCGGGCTGTGCCTCGGCCACTGCGCCCAGCAACCTGAGTAAGCAGTTGTCCAGTGCGCTCATGGCCGCGAAAGTCTGGGCTGAACAGCCCGCTGTCAGCGTCTAACACCGCTACCAGAGTGACATTCGGGAAATGGTGACCCTTGGCCAGCATTTGGGTGCCTAGAAGAATGCAGGGCTCACCGCTGTCGGCTGTATCGAATACTTCCTGCATAGCACCTTTGCGCCTAGTGCTATCGCGATCTACTCGCAATACCTTACTGCTTGGGAAGCGCTGCTGCAAAAAAGCTTCGCTGCGCTCTGTACCCTCGCCAGCGGCAATTAGCTGCTGGCTTTGACAGCTGGGACAATGGTGGGGTATGCGCCGCTGATGATCACAGTGGTGGCAAATAAGACGAGCGCGAGCGCGGTGCACTGTTAGTCGAGCATCGCACTGATTGCAGTCAGCGGTCCAGCCGCATTGATGACACAGCAGGGCTGGGGCATAACCACGGCGATTGAGAAACACTAGGACCTGCTGGTTGCTATTTAGGGTTTCCTCAATAGCTTGCAAGGTAGAGGTTGCAACGCCTGAATCCACAGACTCATTTTTGAGGTCGATTAAATGCCAGTCTGGCTGTTGCGCCTGACCGGCCCGACTATCCAAGATCAGATGACTGTAGCGACCCATGGCGCAGTTATTTAGCGATTCCAAAGAGGGGGTGGCTGACCCCAAAATAATCGGGATAGTTTCTTGTCGGGCACGAATCACTGCTAGATCTCGAGCCGAATAGCGAAAGCCGTCCTGTTGTTTGTAAGACTGATCATGTTCTTCATCGAGGATGATCAGTCCGGGACTTTTTAATGCGGTAAAAATCGCTGACCTAGTGCCAAGAACAATGGATGCCTCGCCAGATCTCGCCTGATTCCATGCAACTAGACGCTGTTTGTCACTTAGTCCTGAGTGCAGCGTTACCATAGGCACATTAAAGCGATCACGAAAACGCTTTTTAGTCTGTGGTGTCAGGCTAATTTCTGGAATAAGCACCAGCGCTTGGCGCCCATACCTTAAAACTTTTTCGATGGACTGCAAGTAGATTTCAGTTTTGCCGCTACCCGTGACGCCATCGAGTAAATAGCAGTTGAAGCCATGGCTTTGGATGGCGTCCATCGCAAGCCGCTGAGAGTCATAAAGGTTAAGTGAGTTTTCAGCCAATAACTCGTCTGTGGAGACAGCTTGATTCTGCGGTTCGATCAAGCAGGACTCCAGCAGACCTTTATGTTCGAGCTGCCTAACAACGGGTCGTGAGAATGATGCTAGCAAAACAGATTCTAAAACCGCGGCCCCCTGAGTTTGCAAAAACTCTACTAGGGCGCGTTGTTTAGGAGCTTGCTTTAGGGAATTTGGCCCCAACCCGAGTCCTTGATGACTAAGCTGCCAACCTGGCTGTCCCGGCTCGGGCAGGGGCTGCCCTGTTCGGAGTAGCACAGGTAATGTCGCAAACAGCGCATCGCCAATCGGGTGCTGGTAATAGTTTGCTGCCCAGATAAACAACTTGAATAATGAGGGCGGTAGCAGAGGTTCTGAATCCACTAATTCGCCAACGGGTTTTAGTTTAGCAATATCGAATTCACTGCTATGAGCGGTTTCTATAATGAGCCCGACTAGCTGTCTGCGACCAAAGGGCACTCTGACCCTGCAACCGGGCTGAACAGCATTGGGACTGTGGCTTTGCAGTAAGTCGGCCGGAACTAGATAGTCGAACAGACGACGCAGTGGCGAAGGTACAGCAACACGAATAATAAAAGGCTCTGATTGCGCCATAAAAAATAAAGAATTCCTTTTGTAACCCAGTTTATTTCTGCTAGAATCCGCGCTCTTTAGAAATGGCCTACCGTGCCTTTCGGAAACTTATCTAGAGATTGGTGTTAGTTGCCAGTAGCTTAACAGTTTTACGATGAGGTGGCGGCTCGCGAATTGGAGTATATGATGAAAACTGAGATTCACCCAAACTATAGCGAATTAGCAGCGACTTGCAGCTGTGGTAACGTTATCAAAGTCGGATCAACACGTTCCGAAGATTTATATTTGGATGTCTGCTCTGCATGTCACCCGTTCTACACTGGCAAGCAGAAAGTTGTTGATACTGGTGGTCGAATCGATCGCTTCAACAAGCGTTTTGGTGCTGCTAAGAAGTAGATAGCAGGCAGCTAGACAGACTATAAAATGCGCCTTGGTTTATCCATCGGCGCATTTTTTTTGCGGATAAAAAGCTGTGGCTTTTGTCGCTTTGACAGACAGCGGTTACAATAACTGTAACGGGCTGAATCGAATAGCATGCTGGAGGCTAAGGTGCGCGCACTGTGGACGTTTATTAAGTTTTTACTGATTGTTGCTGTTGCTCTAATTGGCGCTCTGTTTGCTATGGAAAATAGCCAACAGCTCAGTGTAAATTTTGTACTGATAAATAGCCCGGAAATTGCACTAGGGGTTTGGTTGTTGCTATTTTTGGCGGCGGGCACCCTGTTGGGTGTCTTCGCCAGCTCAGTGATTATTGCTAGCTATCGACGCAAATTGGCTCGCGCCACCAGAAAGGACTGATCCCTTTATGACTTCTTCAAATTCCCGCGTTATTGTCGCTCTAGATTTTGATAATGAGCAGGCGGCCCTCGCTCTGGCTGAGCAGTTAGATGCCAGCGAATGCCGGCTTAAGGTGGGTAAGGAGTTATTTACTAGGGCGGGGCCTCAGCTAGTGAGATCACTAGTAAACCGCGGTTTTGATGTCTTTCTCGACCTCAAGTTTCATGATATTCCCAATACCACGGCGAAGGCTATTTGTGCCGCGGCAGATCTAGGTGTCTGGATGGCCAACGTGCATGCCTCAGGCGGCTCAAGAATGATGAGCGCTGCCAAGCGCGCATTAGATCAGCAGGGCAGTGACATGCTGCTGATAGGGGTGACGGTGCTGACCAGCATGGACCAAGAGGATTTGGCCGAGTTAGGGGTGCAGCGCAGCCCCAGTGATCAGGTATTGCACCTGGCGCGCTTGACGCAAGGCTGTGGTCTGGATGGCGTAGTTTGCTCCGCTCAGGAGGCCCAGGCTCTGAAGCGAGGGTTGGGTTCAGACTTTAAGTTGATTACACCGGGAATTCGCTTGCCAGAAAGTGCCGCAGACGACCAGCGTAGAATCGTCAGTCCTATCGATGCAGTGGCAATGGGCAGTGACTTTTTAGTGATTGGTCGACCCATTACTCAGGCAGAAAACCCCACCGCAGTCCTCAGAAAGATCAACCAATCGCTCTAGGCAGCCGGTGGTTGGCTGCCAGACGGAACTCTCTTTTAGTTAAACTCGTCAGACCAGATGGGTGCGTCTTCAGGGGTAGCATCTAGGCTATAGATACGCACATAGTCGATTTCCATTTCGCTCTCATTAAAAGCTGATGAGATACCATCCTGTATTGCAACATTGAGTAGAAGGTACATTTCAGCGTCAAAGGGCCAGCTATCAGCGTCTTTAACTACTGGGTCATAGGTGTAGTGCTCTGTGCCATCAACGCTAAAAATCATTCGCTCAGACGACCACTCCATACTGTAGGTATGGAAGTCTGTAGACACTGTGCTCACATACTGTCCACCATGGTTGATGGTGCCGCCGTAACTACTGGGGCTGTGAATAGCACTTTGCACGTAGTTTTGGTTGCGGCCCCAATGCTCCATGATGTCTAGCTCGCCACAGTGTGGCCAACCCACATTACCAAAACCTTGCTGCTGCCAATAGGCTCCTCGCTCATTAATGTTTTTCCCTAACATCCATATCGCCGGCCAGGTGCCATGCCCTGAGGGGAGCTTGGCTCTGACTTCAACTCGGCCGTATTTAAAGGCAAATTTAGAATTGAGTCGTGCTGAGGTGAACTGCTTGGTAACACCCTGATCGGTAAACTGCTCTCTCTTGGCAACAATTTTTAAGGTGCCGTCGCTGACGTAGCTGTTCTCAGTGCGATCTGTGTAGATTTGCTGCTCATTATTAAACCAGCCTGAGCCATTGGGAATAATGGTTTGTTGAAACCATTTTGTTCCATCAATTGGCTGGGCACTGCCAGTTGCTGCAATCACAGTGACTGTTCTGTTGGTTGACGCAGAATTGTTAGCGCTATCTGTAGCGCTGTAGGTCAGTGTGTAGGCACCAGGTTCGGAGCCTACAGTCCCTGAAATTTCGACCTCTAGGCTGCCGTCTTGATCATCAACTGCCGATGCTCCGAGCTCGCTGTAGGATGACCCCTGTTCAATAGTGAGTGAGGAGGATCCTTGCAGTGTAATAACTGGAGGCGTTATATCGATGATGGGTTGGCTGGGGCTGAAAGTGGTGTTTCCGCCGCAGGCGACAAGTAGTGAAATTAAACTAGCTATCAATAGAGTACGCATAGAAGAGCCCTTGGGAATTGATGCAGCCTAGTTAGGCTGGTCTTGCTATAACTATACAGACCAGAGTATCCGGCCTCCAAGCGAGGCCAGATACCTGTCTGTTAGATCTTAGGGAGCAGTCTTTTGGAAGACACGAACATAGTCTACCAGCATACCGCGAGGGAACTGGGTAGATGTGATCGGCTTACCAGGCCAGTTGCCTCCAACAGCTACGTTCAGAATCAAGAAGAACTCTGCTCGAACAGCTTCTGCAAGATCTGAACCATCGGTGACATCTACCACGTGCGACTGCACATCATCGACGTACCAGATAATCTGATCTTCGGTCCACTCGATGCTGAACACATGGAAAGTGTCAGAATAGGTTTCACCACCAGAGAGTACGTGATTAGTGCCTGCTGAGGCGGGGCTGTAAGCTGCGCCAACGCCACCATTATTCCAATAGACATTGTGAACTGCTGAATTCTCATTGCCTGGGCCACCAATGGTATCGACTATGTCAATCTCACCACTATGAGGCCAGCTGACCTCAGCAAAATTCTGGCCCAGCATCCAGATAGCTGACCACAGCCCCTTACCCTCTGCAACAACTGCTCTGGCATCTACACGGCCGTATTTGAAAGAGAAATTGTCCTGAGTTTTGATGCGTGAAGAAGTATAGGCTCTGCCACCAAAGGTCTCTTTACGAGCCTCAATGACCAGCAATCCGTTTTCAACACTGACATTGTTCTCAGTGTAGTACTCGAGTTCATTGTTACCCCAGCCATTACTGCCGGTGCCAATATCGAATTTCCACTGAGTAGTGTCCAGATCTGTGCCATTAAACTCATCGGCCCAGACAAGGTTATAGCCCGCATATTCTGTTGGCGTAACATAGCCTATGCTGGGATCTGCCTTGACCCACTCAGAAATAGTGCCGCCAGTATTGCCCGTGCCAAACGTTGGCCCATTGGGATTGGCTACCCAGCGAACATTGTCAATCTGGAACACTGTAGAGTCATGATTAGTTGCCCAGATAGCCAAGCCAATGTCGACAGCCGATAGACTGAGCCCCTGATCAACCAGATCATTTACATTGACAGATATAGCTACCCAGTCATTGCCCTGCACTGCGCCAAGAGCGAAATCACCAGATGTACAGGGAAAGGTACATTCTGATTTTAAGGTCAGATTGCTGTCGCCACTAATGATTTTTACATCAAATTCAATGGTTCCGCCTGCATAAGCTGACAGGTCATAGGGCGTAGACGTCTGCACGATAACGAAGCCAAGCTGCGCCGCTGGTGCATGGCTGATTTGCAAAACATTACCGCGGTCAGCGTCATTTACTACCGTCCAGCTCGCACTTGGACATGAGGCATCATCACCTGAATCACAGCGGCCCCAGGCCTTGGCTTCATCAATGATAACTACTCCAGTGTCCCATTCTGCGCTAGCAACACCATTGTCTAAAATACTTAAATCAGGCGCTATATCGGCATTATCAAGTTTAGTGAGCATGAAGCGCCAGTAAGCACCATTAGCGATCTCAATATCCAGCGTCATTTCGGTGGCGCTCATTTCCACCACTGAGTACACAATAGATTCAACTGCATCCGCTGGGGAGGCCAGCTCACCGCCATTAAATGCCTTGGATAGACCAATATGTGCGCCGAGGCCCTGAAGCGTAAGGGTGGCAGCTGTTTCGTTGTAGGTATAGGTGGCTGCATTAGACCCATCATGAGGAGCAACAGGTGTACCGCAGCTATCAGCACCGCCCTGCCACTGTTCAACCCAAGTAGAGCCTTCCATCAGGTTAGAGAATGAGCCATCCTCCGCAAAGCGATAGATATCATCAAAGAGACATCCGCGGCCGTTCACATCTTCCTCTGAGCTTGACCACCAGCTGATATCGCCCTGGCTAGGGCCTACACCCAGAGCGTTAGCCACTGGCGACAATCGCCAATCGCCAGCGATGCCCCCGATAACGCCCGTATCAATTTCGTCAACAGTGACTGTTCTGGTAAGCGTGGCCTGATTACCCGCTGCATCAGTTGCGGTATAGGTAATAACATATTGACCCGCAGTATTTGCGTCTACGCTGCCAGAGGTGACTACGGCAACTTCGCCATCGGCACTGTCGCTAGCCGTTGCGCCAGCGTCTGTGTAGGCATCGCCCTGTTGCACAGATACTTCCGCGTCACCTGAAAGAGTGATAACCGGCACAGTGGTGTCTACCACTGTAACCGTGCGAGTTTCTGAAGTGCTGTTACCGGCACTATCGCTAGTCGAATAGGTAATGCTGTATTCGCCTGCAACTGCTGTGTTGACTTCACCATCGACGCTAACGGTCAGATTGCTATCTACGTTGTCAGAAGCGCTGTAACCTGGATCGGAGAATTCGGTGCCCTGTTCGTGGGTCATTGTAGATGAGCCTACTAGCGTTATTTCCGGTGCAGTAGTATCACTGACAGGCCCTGGCGTTACTGGTGGTGTAGTGCTTCCCCCACCGCCGCCGCAGGCCGCGAGAATCAGCGCCGCAAAAGCTACAGCCAGCGGCTGCCGAACAAGCTGAGTTAATCGAGATTGAATCATGGGTCCCTCAAAAGTTTTAGTTATTAGTTAACTGACATTTTTTGAAATTTAACCGCCCTATTTTCTTCTTTAAACGTTGAGAGCACTACTTAAAAAAGTCGAATTGCTCTGCCGTTGAGATAAGAGGGATATAAGTGGGCGTCTGGCGATGCACAAATATTGGTAAAGAAAATAAACCGATTTTTTTTAATGTGACGTAAAGTAATGACGACCAATATAAATCATCTAAGAAATCAGCCTTATTGTGTTGTTCGCGCCAGTTTTCGCAGATAGAATGCGGAGCTTTTTTTAAAACTAAAACGTTCGAGAAGTAATAGATGTCCGCTAACAGCGCCGAAAATTTTGCTCCACTGCCAGATATCACAGAACCAAAGTGGTGGACAGGGTCGCCTGCGATCAGTCCAGAACTGTTTGTTGTTGATGGCAATGACTACAGAACTGATGGTCAACCGCTGGTGCCGAGCGATGAGTTAGCCGCACATATGCAAGCTACTTTTGACAGAGTTGGACTGGTGCATGTAATCAATACCGGGTTGGATGACCTTCAGTCCATGCGCCTTATCGCAACTCAGGTGCTAAAAAATGAACGTAAGTACGAAGGTGGCGCCAACCCAAGACGGCCCATTGAAAAGAATGTTTATGAAGTGGGTGCGCCGCTTGAAGCTTGGCTGCACTACCACCATGAAATGGCCTATATAGGGTCGAGCACCAAGATGGTCAGTTTTATGGCCCATAAAATGCCTAGTGAGGGTGGAGCCACCTTTGTCTCGGATAACTGTCAGGCGACTGATGCGTTAATGGCAACAGAGTTTGGTCAGAAGCTAAAAAAACGGGGGCTGTGCTATCACCGCAACCTGACAGATAGAGAATCTTTTGTCGATCGTTTGAATATTGGTGTCTACAACCACTGGCAGCAGTCAATGTTGACTGATGATCCAGATGCAGCAATCGCTGAAGCTCGCAACCGTGGGCTGGAAGCCGAGTGGGGAGAGGGTCGTCTATTAAAGACTCGTTACTACATCTCTGCATTTGAATATTTCCCGCAGTTAGATCGCAACCTGCTTTACGCCAGTCTTGCCGACGACGCTATGTGGTTTGACACCTGGCCTTTGGTTCAGCATCTGCCTGCCGATGAACGCCCCCTGAAGCTAACCTTTGGCGATGGCACTGAAATGACTGCTGAGGAAAAGCAGCTGTTTTTGAAGATTTATGATGACTACGGTATACCGATAAACTGGCAAGTCGGTGATGTTGCTATTATCTGTAACTACAGGTTCGCCCATGGTCGTCCCGCGGTGCACCTTAAAGAGGGAGAGGAGCGCGAACTTGGCGTTCTGATTGGCGAGTCATTTGATCGTCTACAAACCTATGATGACAAGTGGTAGTAGCCTGTAGTTGTCAGTTAAACTAGAACTCAGCTAACTGACAAGCTCCTTTGCAATGCAAACTTTAATTGATCGCCTTGTACAGACTCTAGATAAATCTGCACTGTTTCTTGGCGACGAGATCAGTGAAAAATACTCTGTCGACTGGAGCGGTGCAGACCCCTGCAAGCCTGCCGCCCTGTTAAAACCTAAAAATACTGAACAACTGTCGAGTATTATGGCGCTATGCCATGAGCACGAGCAGCCCGTTGTGATACAGGGAGGCCTGACTGGTCTTGCTGGCGGTGCAACACCGCAGCCGGGCGAGGTTGCCATTTCTCTCGAGCGTATGCAGGGTATCGAAGAGATAGATACCACAGCCATGACTATGACTGCCCAAGCTGGCACGGCATTGCAGGTGCTTCAAGAAGCGGCAGCCGAGCAGGATCTGTTTATGCCCTTGGATTTGGGTGCCCGTGGCAGCTGTAATATCGGTGGCAATGTTGCCACTAATGCCGGTGGCACCGAGGTGATTCGCTATGGTATGACCAGGTCTCTAGTGCTTGGTCTAGAAGCGGTGCTCGCAGACGGTACTGTCATCAACGCTATGAACAAAATGGTCAAAAACAATTCTGGCTATGACCTTAAACACCTGTTTATAGGCTCCGAGGGCACATTGGGTATAGTTACTCGAGTGGTCATCCAGCTTCAGCCTAAACTGAAGAGCTCGCACACTGCGCTCTGTGCGCTACAAGACTATGAATCTGTTACCAGACTTTTGGCTGAACTAAAGCGTAGCTTAGGGTCGGGCCTGACTGGGTTCGAGTTGATGTGGGATAACTACTACGACAAAGTGTTAGAAGTTGATACCAGGTTACAAAACCCCTTTACCCAGGCTCATCCCTTCTATCTTCTGGTGGAATACAAAGACAGTAGCGAAACCGCCGGCAGAGAGCGATTCGAGTCGGCTTTATTCGAGCAGATCGAAGCTGGTTTGATCACCGATGCCCTTATTGCTCAGTCTCACCAAGACGCAGCGCGGTTCTGGCAAATTAGAGATGGCATAGGTGAGCTGCTGCAGGTGTTGGGGCCTGTCTCCAATCAGGATATTAGCCTGCCAATTAGTGAACTGGGGGAGTTTTCAGCGGCCTTGGAATCCCGTCTTAAAGACAGGTACAGCAATATGGCTGTGTTACTGTTTGGCCATATTGGTGACAACAACTTACATGTCGTGGCTTATACCGGGCGCGAAGAGGACAAGGCTGATATCAATAGAGACATTATGCTGATGATTGGCGAACACCGTGGCGCGATTACCGCTGAGCATGGTGTGGGTGTCCTAAAGAGAGACTTTCTCGATCAGTCGCGTAGCCCCAGCGAAATAGCGCTAATGAAAACCTTAAAAATGGCCATGGATCCCAAGGGAATCCTCAATCCACGACGTGTTATCTAACGGGATGAGATAAACCCCAGGTTTTTGTGCGTCAAAGCGGCATATCGATTCTATACAGAGTGCTGTTGTCCCGTTAAGGTTCTGCAACTCACAGTTTTACAGGACCCATTATGTCTTCCAGTGACCAACAATACGCTGCCTCTAATAGCCAAGCACTGCCGGATGGTGCCTATCTGATTGCTGGCGTTTTGATGACAGAGAAAGGGCAGGTCAGTCAGCTGCAGCGCGACCAAATAAAAATTTATAGCAACGGCCGCTTTATGTACGCCTTTAATAACGCAATGACCGGCAATATTGATGTGGGCGGGGGTATGGCCAGCTGGCGCGCAGGCGTAATGGTTGAAGTGCCTAGAGTAAACCATGATGGTCCAGTGGACGGCCTCAGTTTTGATGTAGCCATCAAACAGACAGTGACTGGCTTTGAGCAGACTATTCTTGGGTTTCGCTACGATGATGGCCGTGTTGTCGATATGGTCGAAGATTGGCATGTTGTATCCACCGCTCGAAGTGATTTCGATGGCCTTTGGCAGCTGGAGACTTCTAGTAAAGACGGTGTTGAGATCAGTGGAGTTGCCGAAACCAAAATGATTGGTGGCGGGCACTTTATTTGGCTGCGCAATGGCACCCGAGACGGCCAGCCCGAGCAAGACTTTGCATTTGGTCCCTGGACTATCGACAAGGCGGGGCATGCGAGTGAAGAGATTTCTATAAGCGCCCGAAAAGATCGTCAGGGTTCAGTTTATCCGATGCGACTCGAACTCATTAATAAAGACTGCTTTGTGCAGACATCGCTGACAGATACAGGACTGCTGACTCAATCCTTCAAGCGTATCTAGACCATCGGCGCAGATTGCGCTGCGAGCAGAAATCTAGCTTATAAAACGCTGCGAATTGGTAGGCCCATTAACAGCAAAAAGCCCCTGCAGTCTAATGATTGCAGAGGCTTTAACGTATGCTTGGTACCAGTGGCCGGACTCGAACCGGCACGCTTTTAAGGGCGGGGGATTTTGAATCCCCTGTGTCTACCAATTCCACCACACTGGCATTCTATCAGCTTGCGCTGACAGGGCGGCGATTATAGCAGTGATCATAGGCGGGTCAACTGATCTTGATGGCAATTGTAATTAAATGGTTTGGTGTTTAGGCATATTTTCTATACCCTTGCCAGTTGTTAACCTTAACCCCAAAATCTTTAATACTTTGCCTAACACATTGTCCTATGCGCCGTGACCTATTTAAGTTTGAGCTTCCCGACGAATTAATTGCTCGACAGCCTGCAAAAGAGCGGCAGGGTAGTCGTCTACTGTATCTGGATTCCGCATCTGAAACTCTCAAACATCAGCAATTTAGTGATTTTTTAAGCCATATTCAGCCCGGTGATCTACTGGTATTCAATAATACGAAGGTAATCCCGGCGCGACTCTATGGCCAAAAGGAGAGTGGTGGCAAGTTAGAGTTGCTGGTAGAGCGGGTTTTAGACAGTCACCGAGTCTTGGCCCATGTTCGCGCGAGCAAGGCCCCCAAGCCAGGCAACCTTTTGCAGTTCGACAATCAATATTCGGCGCAGATGCTGAGCCGTGTCGGCGACCTTTTTGAATTGCAATTTGCCGAGCCAGTTCTTGAGGTACTTGAAAATATCGGTCACATGCCTCTGCCGCCCTATATAGACCGCTCTGATACGGATGAGGATAAATCCCGTTATCAGACTGTCTATGCTGATCAACTGGGTGCCGTGGCAGCCCCCACGGCTGGGTTGCATTTTGATGATCAGTTGCTGGCTGATATCAAGGCTAAGGGCGCAGAGATTGCCTTTGTGACCTTGCATGTGGGCGCCGGTACTTTCCAGCCAGTGCGCGTCGACAATATTCAAGATCATCAGATGCATTCTGAATGGCTGCAGGTTACGCCAGAGGTCTGTCGGCAGGTAGAGGCGGCCAAAGCCAATGGCAGGCGCGTTATTGCTGTGGGCACAACCAGTGTCAGATGTCTAGAAACTGCCGGGCAGTCTGGCGAGATTGTGCCCTATGAGGGGGATACAGATATTTTTATTTATCCTGGCTATCAATTTAAGTTGGTGGACGCGCTGCTGACCAATTTTCATCTGTCAGAATCTACTCTGCTAATGTTGGTCAGCGCATTTTCCGGCTATCAATCTATAATGGCGGCCTATCGAGAAGCGGTAGATGAACGCTATAGATTTTTCAGTTATGGCGACGCCATGTTTTTAATCTGTAACCCCAGTGCAGCACAGGAACTTCCCAACCATGAATAATTCTGACACCCGCGAATGTTTTATGCAGTTTGAGGTCTCCGCAACTGATGGCAAGGCGCGTCGCGGTGAACTGACATTTCCTCGCGGAAAGGTGCAGACCCCGGCATTTATGCCGGTCGGTACCTATGGCACCGTCAAAGGTATGCTGCCTCGAGATATTCAGGAAATTGGTGCAGAAATTATTCTTGGTAACACCTTCCATCTTATGCTGCGCCCCGGAACTGAGGTGATTAAACAGCATGGCGACCTGCATGATTTTACTCAGTGGCAGGGCCCAATCTTGACCGACTCTGGTGGATTTCAGGTGTTTAGTCTGGGTGATATGCGCAAAATTACCGAGGAGGGTGTTAAGTTTAAGTCACCTATTGACGGCAGCCCGGTGTTTATTGATCCAGAGACCTCCATTGAAGTGCAGCGCGATCTCGGCAGTGATGTGGTGATGATTTTCGATGAGTGCACACCTTACCCCGCCACCGAGCAGGAGGCTCACAAGTCGATGCAGCTCTCTTTGCGCTGGGCTGAGAGAAGTAAACTTGCCCATGGGGATAGCCCCTCGGCTCTGTTTGGTATTGTTCAAGGCGGTATGTATGAATCTCTGCGCGACGAGTCCCTTGCGGGCCTTGAGCAAATTGGCTTTGATGGCTATGCCATTGGCGGTCTCTCAGTGGGCGAGCCAAAAGAGGATATGATTCGTGTGCTGGATCATCTTGCCGACAATATGCCTGCCCATAAGCCTCGCTACCTGATGGGTGTGGGAAAGCCCGCTGATCTAGTGGAGGGAGTGCGACGCGGTATTGATATGTTTGACTGTGTGATGCCGACCCGCAATGCTCGCAATGGACATCTTTTTACCAGCACTGGGGTCATCAAAATTCGCAATGCTGTGCACCGTCACGACACAGGGACACTGGATGCGGAATGTGATTGCTACACCTGTGTGAATTTTAGTCGCGGCTACCTGCACCATTTAGAAAAATGCGGTGAAATGCTCAGTGCTCAGCTCAATACCATCCACAACCTGCGGTTTTATCAGAATCTGATGGCGGGGCTTCGAGGTGCTATAGCTGAGGGTCGGCTAGATCAATTTGCTGAGGAATTCTATGCCAAGCAGGGATTGACGCAGGCTTAACAGCGCAACAACAATCGCCAGGGGTTTAAATCCCTAAATCTGCCCCTATTTATTCTCTAATACAGCTATAATGCGCGCCAAGAAATAAAGGACCACCCAAGTCATGCCAAATAAGTTTCCCCTTTGGAAAAATCTGCTGATCCTGCTGATCGTAACATTCGGCTTTGTTTACGCGGCGCCTAATCTCTATCCACCAGACCCCGCGATTCAGCTATCTGGCCAGAGTGGTGCTATGGTTATTGATCAGGTTGTCTTGGATAAAATTGAAGGCTCTCTAGATGAGGCTGGCATAGCGCACTTTGCCGGCGAAGCAGATGGTCAGACCGCACTTGTGCGACTACAGGCGATAGATCAGCAGCTGCGTGCCAAAGAAGTTATTCAAGCCAATATGGGCGGAGACTATATTGTTGCCCTCAATCTGGCGCCTACCACACCAGACTGGCTTCGTAATCTTGGCGGTACGCCCATGAAACTTGGATTAGATCTAAGTGGTGGTGTGCACTTCTTACTTGAGGTTGACTTGGATTCTGCGCTGACGACCAGACTCGAGGGTGATCTGCAGGATATTAAAGCAGCATTGCGCGAAGAGAGAATTCGCTACCGCACCTTTGAAATAAGGGGCAATCAAATAATTGGTCAGTTTCGCGATGTTGATCAGGTCGGCCTGGCTACCTCGCTGGTTCGCACCAACTACCGCGATCTTCAGCCGCAGATTGGGCCTAGTCAAAACCCCCTCTCCCTAGTGCTAAATCTGAGTGAGGAGGCCTCCAGTACAATTGAAGACAACGCCATCAAGCAGAACCTGACCTCGTTGAGAAATCGTGTCAACGAGCTGGGTGTCTCCGAGCCATTGGTTTCTCGGCAGGGCAAAAACCGCATCGTAGTTGAGCTACCTGGGGTTCAGGATACTGCTGAGGCGAAACGTATTATTGGTAAAACTGCCAACTTGGAGTTTCGTCTCGAAGCTGAATCCAAATCTGGCGAAACCTTTGAGTTCCGCAATCCTACAGTTCAGGGTCCAGATGCACGCTTAGAAAACAAAGCGGTTATCACTGGTGAAAACGTTACAGACGCCCGTGCTAGTTTTGACGAAAACGGCCGTCCTCAGGTGAATATTACGCTGGATAGTAAAGGTGGTTGGCAAATGGGCCATGCTACTCGTGACAACATAGGCCGCCGTCTGGGTGTATTGTTTATCGAGTACAAAACTAAGCTTGAGAAATCTGTGGGTGCCGATGGTGAGCTGGTCATTACGCCTGTTCCCTTTGTTGAGAAAAATATTATTAGTCTAGCCACGGTGCAGGCTCAGCTCGGTAAGTCGTTCCGTATCACCGGTCTGGACGGTCAGAGAGAGTCTTCCGAGCTAGCTCTGTTACTGCGCGCTGGAGCCCTGGCTGCGCCTATGTACATTGTCGAAGAGCGCACCATTGGTCCATCACTGGGTGCGGATAATATTGAGTTGGGTGTTAAGTCCGTTACTCTGGGTATGTTTCTGGTTCTGTTGTTTATGCTGGTGATTTACAAGGGCTTTGGTGTGGTTGCTAATTTCGCTCTAGCAATGAATCTGGTTCTACTTGTGGCATTTATGTCGCTACTTGGCGCCACTCTTACCCTGCCCGGTATTGCAGGAATTGTGTTAACTGTGGGAATGGCCGTTGATGCCAATGTGCTTATTTTCTCGCGTATTCGCGAGGAGCTTGCAGCAGGGGCATCGCCTCAGGGTGCCATTAGTGCCGGCTATGATCGTGCCTTTGTGTCTATTTTGGATGCCAATATTACGACACTGATTGTGGCGTTAATTCTATTTCTTATCGGTTCTGGGCCGGTTCAAGGTTTTGCCGTAACCCTGTCCATAGGTATCTTAACCTCGATGTTTACCTCAATCGTGATGACCCGCGGATTAGTAAATCTGGTTGTGGGTGGTCGCAGAATCGAAAAGCTTTGGATCTAAGGAGAAAATCATGACTCAACTAAAAGTTTACAACTTTATGGGTATTCGCAAATACGCGCTGGTTTTTTCCGTGGTTATGCTGCTGGTGTCGTCCTGGTCTCTTTACAGTCAGGGCCTAGTGCTCGGGTTGGACTTTTCTGGCGGCACGCAGATTGAGGTCGGTTACAAGCAGCCTGCGGATGTAGGCAAGTTGCGTGAGAAGCTCGAAGTGGCTGGGTTTGAAAGCCCTGTGGTGGTGCATTTTGGGTCTGAGACCGATGTACTGATCCGTATGCAGGGTGAGCCAGATCAGAGTCTTGCTGAGCGGGTGTATCAGGTGTTACAGGCTGATGGCGAAGAAGTTGAGTTGCGTCGGGTAGACTTTGTTGGCCCGCAGATCGGTGAGGAACTGCGTGACGATGGTGGTCTCGGTATGCTCACCGCTTTGGCGATTGTGATGCTCTATGTGGCAATTCGTTTCCAGTTTAAATTTTCTGTGGCTGCGGTATTGGCGCTGGGGCATGATGTGTTGATCACCCTGGGAGTGTTCTCCTTAGCGCGTCTGGAGTTTGATCTTACCGTACTAGCAGCAATTCTGGCGGTGGTAGGGTATTCTCTCAACGACACCATCGTGGTCTCTGATCGCATTCGTGAAAATTTCCGCAAAATCCGCAATACCTCTGCCGTGGAGGTGATTAATGAATCCCTTTCGCAAACTCTGTGGCGCACCATTAACACCTCTCTAACTACGCTGTTGGTATTGTTGGCGCTATTCTTTATTGGCGGTGAGCTTATTCATAATTTTGCTATTGCACTGCTTGTTGGCGTGGGTATAGGAACCTATTCATCTATCTATGTGGCAGCCACTGTTATGTTAGCCATGAATGTAGATCGCGAAGATCTCCTCGAGCCTGTTGAGGGCGAGCTGGTGGATGATCTGCCTTAGGTGACTAGTTACTCGGTTAGTTGATGGTTCTTTCTAAAGGCCCCAAGCGCGCCCCCTGAGGGTAGGCAAGGGGCCTTTATTTTGCCCCAGAGTTCTTGCAGGTATACTAACCAAAACCGCTTTGGCTTTGGTTTGGCAAATTAATAATAAAATAATAAAACCATAAATTAATAAAATCGCCATAGCTAAATGCTAGCGAGCACTGGGGGAATTAACATGGAAAACATTCAGAAAATAGTCGGCAATATCGTTGCTTTAGGTTGCTTGGCTGTTAGCCAGGTTGTCAACTCAGCGCCCGAGAAGGAAGCGCTTGAGCCTATGCTGGGCATTCCGCCTGCCCGCGAGTCTCAGGTTACTATGCAGAACTATCGCGAGTATCCGATGAGTCGCTGGGCATTTCGTAATGCCGGTGCGCCACTGCGTACAGTAGTAATTCCCAGAGAGGGTAAAATTGTCGAATTACTGGGCCCCACTAAGCCGGAGCTGGGTCAGTTTTTGGTTGGGGATCTGAATGGCGAGCAGGCCCCCCTCGATAGCGTTTTTGCTGACAACTATACCGATGGTATGGTTGTTGTGCAGGCTGATGAACTGCTCTATGAAAATTACTTTAATGGTTTTTCGGCCCATGCCCAGCACATTTGGTTTTCTATGAGTAAGTCCCTAGCCAGTGCGGCATTCGGTATTTTGGTGGCAGAGGGAAAGGTTAATTTGCAGGACTCACCGGCTAAATATATTCCAGAGCTAAAAGGTAGTGGCTTTGAACGAGTGACCATTCAGCAGGTGTTAGATCACGCTACCTCATTAGATTTTCATGAAACCTACACAGATTTGGATTCTGACTTTGCGCGCTATTATGCTCCCGCACTGAATCTAGGATGGATGCCCGGTGCTGCTGATGTGCAGCCGCAAAATGCAGAAATTTACGGTGTGCATGATTTTCTTGGTCGCTTTATCAAGCCAGATCTCCAGCGCGTGCCAGGTGATAACTTCGACTACAACTCAAGCAATGCCGATGTGCTGGGCTGGTTGATTTCACGGATAAGCGGTCAGCCTTTCCAGGATTATATCCAGCAGCATATCTGGTCCAAGCTAGGCGCCGAACACGATGGTTTTATCGCTGTAGATCGCGCCTATATGCCAGCGGTGACTGGAGGCATGAATAGCACCACCAGAGATGCAGCGCGGTTCGGCATGATGATTCGCGACAGAGGCAGTTTTAATGGCCAGCAGGTGCTCCCAGCAAGCTGGGTAGATGCGACACTAGATGTGACTGATAAGCTGCGCAACAATATGGCCGTCAATCCAAAGTATCAGGAAGAATCATGGACTGCTTACCACAACATGTGGTGGCTGTTGGACACCGACGCTGGTGAGTATTGCGCCGTGGGCATCCATGGCCAGGTTATCTATATTAACCTGAAGGCCGACACTGTGATGGTATGGTTCTCCAGTCAGCCGGGTGCCTCTTCGGCTAAAAATAAGAACTTTCGAGTCAAGCTTAATGCTGCGAGAGCATTGGCTGGGTCCCTTGTTAAATAAGTCAGTCTTGGCTGGTTGAGTAGATTGGGCCTTATTCTGTGCTAGTTTTAAGTCAGCCGTAGTGTATTTGCAAAAGACGGTGTCAGCAGAGTTTACTAAGTACCCACAGGCTGGAGAAGGAGCACGGCAGATGACCCAAACAACAGAGTCCAGTAGGCCTCAGCACGAGACCATTAACTACCTCGAGCTGCCGTCTAGGGATCTCGATAAAACTAAAGCTTTCTTTCAGACTGCTCTGGGTTGGGAGTTTGCCGACTATGGGCCGGAGTACAGTGCGTTTGCCAATGCCGGCATCGATGGAGGTTTTTACCTGACTGATAAGATCTTATCGACAGATAACGGCAGTGCCCTATTGGTGCTCTACAGTGATAATCTGGAGCAGACAGAGGCTACTCTGATAGAGGCCGGTGCCAGTATTTTAAAGCCGGTGTTTTCATTTCCCGGAGGTCGACGATTCCATTTTGCTGACCCCAATGGCAATGAATACGCTGTCTGGTCTGATGGCTAATTCCTTCAGGTTAAATGATCTAGGGGAAGCTCTGTTTTGTAGCAGATAGGTTTTAGAGAAAAGCTGCTTTTAATATGCTCTATGCCCTCAACCTGAGTCAGTTTTTTATCTAGAAATTCCTGATACCCCTGCAGATCGGGCGTCACCACGCGCATCAAATAGTCGAAATCACCAGTCATCAGATAACATTCCATGACTTCCGGCCAGTCCACCACCTGTTTAGCGAAGCGGTCTAGATCCTTTTTGACCTGATGGTGCAGTGTCACCTGCACAAATACGGTCACTGGTAGGCCCGCCTTTTGTGGATCTATGATTGATACCCGTCGACTAATATAGCCAAGCTGTTCAAGGTTTTTTACACGCCTTGAGCAGGGTGAGGGAGATAGACAAACCTTATCCGCCAATTCTATATTGGAAATTCCAGCATCAGATTGGAGGATGTTAAGAATCTTCCAGTCAGTACTGTCTAATTTATAGGGGTTCATAATTGCCGCCTCTTTCGTTACTTGCACCAAGTGTAGACCAATCTGCGCAATAAAAGCTTATTGTAACTCTGAAATTCGCAATTAAAGTCTAATATACGTTGGTTTATTAAGATACTTTGGCAGGACTCTCCAGGCGATCACGTGCTAATTTTGTTACCAATAAGGGGTCTGATCAGCATTCAATAATACTTATTAACGGCGGCCCTTAAATGGATTATTAAGAGGTGTGGTATGGCTATAGACAATCATGCAGAGGTGACTTCCAGTCTAGCTTTTTTGGATAGTGCGGCGCTTAGGATTCCAACCTTATCTTTGCTTCAGGCCGATGGCAGCCTAACAACTGGTGCTAAGGCCCCTCCACTTCATCAGAAACTCGCAGAAAAACTCTATCGCGATATGCTCTATATCCGCTGCCTAGATGAGCGTATGGTCGGGGCTCAGCGTCAGGGTAGGCTAAGTTTTTATCTGACCTGTACCGGTGAAGAGGCCGCAGTGGCGGGAACCATCGCTGCGTTCCAGCCAGAAGATATGGTAATGGCTCAGTATCGAGAACAGCTGGCCTTGCGCTTTCGGGGTTTTAGTACCGCAGAGTTTATGAATCAGCTGTTCAGTAATGCACAGGATGTAGGCAAGGGTCGTCAAATGCCAGTGCACTATGGGTCTAGAAAGTTAAACTTTATGACTATCAGTTCGCCCCTCGCGACCCAGATACCGCAGGCAGCTGGGTACGCATATGGACAGAAGCTCAGCGGGCAAGATGCCTGTACTCTCTGTTACTTTGGTGAGGGGGCGGCCTCTGAGGGTGACTTTCACGCCGGCCTCAATATGGCGGCTGTACTTAACTGCCCAGTGGTGTTTGTGGCGCGTAATAATGGCTACGCTATCTCTACCCCGGCTTCAGAGCAGTACGCTGGTGATGGGATTGCAGCACGCGGGATTGGCTATGGTATTAAAACGATCCGTGTCGATGGCAATGATATTTTAGCCGTCTATGCAGCCGCATTGGAGGCCCGCAAAATAGCGCTGAATAATAGCTGCCCCGTTCTAATCGAAACCATGAGTTACCGCCTAGGAGCGCACTCGACGTCCGACGACCCCAGTGGTTATCGCAGTGCAGAGGAGGAGCAGCAATGGCGTCAAAAAGATCCAATCACCCGCATGAAAAATTGGTTGATAAAGCAGCAGTGGTGGCAAGAAGAGGTGGATCAAGAACTGCAGAAGAGTTTCCGTAGCGAAATTCTGCAGGAGCTTAAGGCTGCTGAGAAACGACCTAAGCCAGCACTAGATACCCTTATTTCTGACGTCTATAAAACTCCACCAGCGCATCTCCTACGGCAGCTTACTGATCTTGAATCCCATGTCGCCAAATATCCAGAAAGCTATCAAATGCATGGGGAGGGCGGGCGATGATAGAGGGCGTACAAGAAATGAAAACTAGCAGAATGAATCTGTTACAGGCGGTAAATAGTGCGCTGGATACTGCCATGAGCGGTGACCAGCGAGTAGTCTGTCTCGGTGAAGATATCGGCAAGTTCGGTGGCGTGTTTAGAGCCACCAGTCACCTGCAGGAAAAGTATGGTAAGCAACGCTGTTTTAATACCCCGTTGACTGAGCAGGGTATTCTGGGATTTGCCATTGGTCTAGCAGCTCAGGGCTCAGTTCCTGTGGCTGAGATCCAGTTTGCTGACTATATATTTCCAGCGTTTGATCAGATTGTTAACGAAGCCGCTAAATATCGTTATCGCAGTGGTGATGAGTTTAACTGTGGTGGCCTAACTGTTCGTGCGCCCTATGGTGGCGGTATCGACGGTGGGCTCTATCATTCGCAGTCCCCCGAGGCCTATTTCTGTCACACCCCCGGTCTAAAGGTGGTGATACCAAGCAGCGCCTATCAGGCCAAAGGTCTTTTATTAGCTGCAATTCGTGACCCTGATCCAGTGATCTTTTTTGAGCCTAAGGCAATTTATCGCGCTTCTGTGGGCGAGGTGCCGGAGGGCGACTATGAGATTCCTCTCGGCGTTGCCGAGGTTGTCCTTGAGGGTTCTGATATTACCCTTGTGGGTTGGGGTGCTCAGATGGTGCAGATTAATAAGGCTGCCGAAATGGCTGCCACAGTGGGGATCTCCTGCGAAGTCATTGATTTACGTTCACTGCTGCCCTGGGATCAACAGACGGTGGCCGATTCGGTAACCAAAACCGGACGATTACTCGTCAGCCACGAGGCGCCGCTGACCGGCGGCTTTGCAGGAGAGATTGCTGCGACAATTCAAGAGCAGTGCTTTCTTAGCCTTGAGGCGCCGATCAGCCGGGTTACTGGCGTCGATACACCCTTTCCATTGGTTCAGGAGGCGTACTACCTGCCTGATCATTTAAAAATCTACGAAGCCATAGTGGCGAGTCTAGCCTACTAGTTCGCGCTTGAGGAGCGAGTTATGAAACGAGATTTTATATTACCGGATATAGGCGAAGGCATCGTTGAATGCGAGGTGATTGAGTGGAAGGTTGCAGAGGGCGATAGAATAGAGGAAGACCAAATTGTCGTGGATGTCAGTACTGACAAAGCGATAGTTGAGATACCCTCAATGCACAGAGGCCTGGTAACCAAGCTCTATTACAAACAGGGTGACATTGCCGCTGTGCATCAGCCGTTGTTTGCTATAGAGGTCGATGAGGAGTCAACTGTGGCCCCGCTGTCGTATGCAGATCACAGTCAAATTCAGGTCGAGACGCCTGAGGCAGTCGCAGACGTCAATGTCACACAGGGGCCGACTGAAACTATCAAGGGCCAGCCTCACAGTGACGACAAAGTCCTCACCACTCCAGCAGTGCGAAAAATGGCACGTCAAAACAATCTTGATTTGACATTAATTACTGGTACCGGCAAACAGGGCAGGGTACTAAAAGAAGATGTTCTGCAGTACCTAGCCACAGCGTCGTCGAGTGAACAGCACCAGGAACCTGCGCTCTCAACAGCTCTTACTGACCGAGTCGAACCTATTAAGGGGGTGCGTAAACTAATGGCTGAGCGCATGGCTGATTCCGTGGCTTCAATTCCGCATTTCACGTTTGTTGAGGAAAT
>JABJEX010000012.1 GCA_018663035.1 Porticoccaceae bacterium | reverse complement strand
GTTCGACATCAGCGCCAACAATGCAGTAATGGTTGGCGATACAGAGTTTGATATGGAAATGGCGGTGAATGCTAGTATGCCTCGTATCGCGGTAAGTTATGGTGCTCATGATATCTCTAGACTCTCCAAGTTTGAGCCTATTGCCTGCATAAATAAATTTTCCGATATAAAGAAATACTTATAAATAACAATAGGTTAGAATATAATGTTAAGGCGTAGTCTAGATAATAGGCAGGCCAAACTCTTCAAGCATAGAGCACAGGGCTATCAATGGTAGGCCGATTAATGAGCTCGGGTCGTTACTCTCTACTGAACTGAATAGGCTAATGCCAAGGCTCTCAGCTTTAAAACTACCAGCGCAGTCATAGGGTTGATCAATAAGTAGGTAGCGATCTATCTGTTGAAGGGTTAACTGGCGAAAGTTAACTCTGGTTGTTTCAATGGCGTCTAAACGCTTGATCTCGCCTGCCTTCGAACAGGTTAGAACTGTAAGCGCACTGTGGAACAACACTGTATTGCCAGATTGCATGGCAAGCTGCTCGGTTGCCTGCTGATGGTTGCCGGGCTTACCTAAAATAAGTCCATTTAGCTCTGCGGTTTGGTCGCAGCCTATAACCATAGCCTCTGGGAATAGTTCGGCAACCTGTCGAGCTTTTTCGCTGGCCAAGCGGGCAGCTAGTTGCGTTGCGTTCTCTGCAGGATAGCCCGTTTCGTCAATATCAGCTGCATAACAGCTAAATTCTAACCCTAATCGCTGCAGCATCGCTCTCCGGTACTCCGAAGAGGATGCAAGAATAAGTTTGTTCATAGCAGCTCCTGACTTTGGCTTGATAGCTCAGTTTTGTATCAGCGCCTATAGTACCCTGACTAGCGCTGCTGTGTAGTGCAATATAGCTGGGTCTTTTACGAGTTTTTCTTTGACAGATCATGGTCTTGACCCTATTATGCGCGCCTAACTGGGTACCACCGATATTATGGCACTGCCGACTCAAATTGATCCGCGAAAACTCGCTCTTCAGGGCAACCTGCTTGAAGGCTTGGTGAATGCGGCTGATCTACCCAGATTAGCCTCTTCTGTTACATCAATTTGTGGGCCCCTTGAGGCTAGGGTGCAGTTTGAGCTAGATGAGTCAAAGGCCAAAGTTGTCCGAGGTAGTGCGAACGTACCTGTAGAGGCTGTCTGTCAACGCTGCCTCGACCCTGTAGAGATTCAGGTGCAGGCAGAATTTGCGGTTCAGGTAATTTGGTCTGAGGAGCACCTGAATAGGGTGGCCGCTAACTACGAGCCCTGGCTCGTTGTCGACAAAATGGCAAATCTTAATGAATTGCTTGAAGACGAAATTTTATTGGCTCTGCCTTTGGTTAACTACCATGACTCAGGTCAGTGTACAGGCGATACCTTTGTAGCGGAGGTAGAGCCAAATGGTGATGAGGTTGTCGCTGACAATCCATTTAATGTTTTACAGCAGTTGAAGAAATAATCGACTGCAAAAATTTTTTGCTTAGGAGTTCCTATGGCTGTTCAAAAGAGTCGCAAGACAAGATCAAAGCGCGGCATGCGCCGTTCACACGACGCCCTGACTGCTGCAACCGTATCGGTTGACGCGGTAAGTGGTGAGAAGCATCTGCGTCACCATGTGACTGCCGACGGGTTTTACCGCGGTCGCAAAGTTGTTGAGACCAGCGTCGACTAACTGAATTACTTTCATTGGCAGATTCTATTAGAATTGCCGTTGACGCTATGGGCGGGGACTATGGTCCCCGCGTCATAGTAGCCGCGCTGTTAAGTTCGCTACGCAAGCACCCTGGTGTCTCTGCGCTATTATTCGGTGACCAGCCCAAGCTGGAGGCCGCCTTGTCTCTGTGCCATGACAGCGCCTTGCTGTCGAGAATTGAGGTGCAGCACTGTCATACCCATGTCTCTAACTCTGATCTGCCATCCAGTGCTATCCGAGAGAAACGCGCTTCCTCTATGGGGCTCGCCCTAAGTGCCGTTGCAACAGGCTCTTCGTCAGCCTGTATAAGTGCCGGTAATACAGGTGCACTGATGGCTCTTGGGATGGTGACCCTAAAAAAACTGCCAGGTATATCCCGGCCGGCAATCTGCACAACCTTTCCAACCAGTCGCGGCAAATCATATATCTTGGATCTCGGCGCCAATGTTGACTGTAACGCCCAACAGCTCGCTGATTTTGCGTTGCTGGGCTCTTTGACGGTCAAAGAGCTCGAAGGAATTAATGCGCCAGTGGTGCGACTTCTTAATGTGGGGAGTGAAGCCAGCAAAGGCAGCCAACTAATCAAGCAAACTGCTGAGTTATTAGAGTCGGAGCCATTGTTAAACTACGCAGGATTCGTAGAAGGAGATGGTATTTTTCAGGGGTTAGCTGATGTGGTTGTCTGTGATGGTTTCAGCGGAAATGTGGCACTAAAGACCAGCGAGGGTGTTGTCCGTATGGTCGAGGAGATGCTTGAGAGCTCGGTTACAACCGGCTGTATTTCACGACTAGGGGCGCTATTTTTGCGGCGACCGCTCAATAATCTGCGTTCGCGTCTTAATCCAGCACAGTATAATGGCGCTTATTTGCTTGGCCTTCAGGGAGTAGTGGTTAAAAGCCATGGCAGCGCCGATGAAACTGCATTCGGTCATGCGATCGATGTGGCTATCGATGCTGCTAAACATAATCTACCGAACATTTTGTCGCCTATACTTCAGAGCAAGCTAGACAGTAATCAAAACCAATAGAGGATCTATGACACAGAGTAATTTGGCGTTTGTTTTCCCGGGGCAGGGATCTCAGAAGATAGGCATGCTGGCTGAATTGGCTGCCGCAAACCCTAGCGTGGAAGCAACCTTTGAAGAAGCTTCTGATGTGTTGGGCTACGACGCTTGGCAAATGATTCAGCAAGGTCAGCAAGAGGATATCAATCTAACTGAGCGCACGCAGCCGCTACTGCTCACCAGTAGTATTGCAATTTGGCGCCTTTGGAACGAGAGGGGTGGGCCTCTGCCAGCTCAGATGGCTGGCCACAGTCTCGGTGAATGGTCCGCTTTGGTTTGCGCCAATGTCTTAGATTTTGCTGATGCAGTTAACATAGTTCGCGCCAGAGGCGCCTACATGCAGGAAGCAGTCCCAGTGGGTATTGGTGCTATGGCGGCTATTTTAGGCTTGGCCGATGACATCATTATGGATGCCTGTGCAGCTGCACGGCAGGGCGAAATAGTCGATGCTGTCAATTTTAACGCGCCGGGGCAGGTCGTTATTGCCGGATCAGCGACAGCTGTAGATCGCGCTATTGAAATCTGTAAAGAGGCAGGAGCCAAGCGTGCTATGGCGTTGCCTGTCAGCGCGCCGTTCCATACGCTGTTGATGCAGCCAGCGGCAGAGAAG
>JABJEX010000011.1 GCA_018663035.1 Porticoccaceae bacterium | reverse complement strand
TAAGCGAGACCTGGGGTGCTATGGAGCAGCTAGTGCAGACCGGGCTGGTCCGGCAGATAGGTGTCTGTAATTACAGTGCCAGTTTGCTGCATGATCTGATGAGCTACGCACGTATCAAACCGGCTATGCTGCAGATAGAGTCTCACCCCTATCTAACTCAGGAGGCGCTGCTGCGCACAGCGCAGCACTATGATATTGCAGTGACTGCGTTTTCCCCTTTGGGCGCACTGTCTTATCTGTCTATTAATATGGCCAGCAGCAAAGAGTCTGTCCTAACCGAGCCTGTGGTGTTGGCCGCCGCTGAGCGAACCGGTGCCAGTGCGGCGCAGGTAGTACTTCGTTGGGGGCTGCAGCGCGGCACCGCGGTAATACCAAAAACCAGCAATCCGCAGCGCCTCAAAGAGAATTTAAGCCTGTCAGACTTTAGCCTTGAGGATGACGAGATGGCCGCTATTTCGGCCCTCAATTGCAACCGTCGATTTAATGATCCCGGGGTCTTCTGTGAATCCGCTTTTAATACGTTTCACTCAATTTATGATTAGGGACAAGCATGAGTCAATTTAATCCCCAGCCGCTGACTCTCGAGGCTCAGCAGGTCTACGCCGGCGCTGCGTTCCCCCTCTTCTACGCAGCTGACAGCCGAGGTACAGCTTCTGCTATCCAGCACTGGGTGGCTGACAATAAACAGCGTCTAGAGCGCGAACTTGCTGTGCATGGCGCGATTCTATTTCGGGGGTTTGGTGTCGGCGACGATCAGGGGTTCGATGAGTTTATTCGGGCCTTTGAGTGGCCTAATTTTACCTATGCAGAATCGCTGTCCAACGCAGTGCGCCGCAACAGAACCGAGCTGGTGTTCACCGCCAACGAAGCACCAGCCTCAGTGTCTATCTTTTTGCACCACGAAATGGCCCAGACACCTATTTACCCCTCTAAGCTATTTTTCTTTTGTGAACAGGCCGCTGAGTCAGGCGGTGCGACGCCTATCTGTCGATCCGATATATTGCTTGATCAGCTGCGGGCTGAGGTGCCAGCATTTATTGCAGACTGTGAAGCCAAAGGTGTTCGTTACTCGCAGACCATGCCCGAGGATGAGGATATGCAATCTGGTCAGGGACGCAGTTGGCGCAGCACCTTGAGTGCTGAAAGTCGCCAGCAGGCCGAGACGAAATTGCACAGCCTAGACTACAGCTGGCAGTGGCTAGCGGATGGTTCGCTGCGGGTAACCACGCCAGTGCTGCCGGCAGTCCGTATATTGGACAATGGCACAAGAGTATTTTTTAACCAGCTAATCGCCGCCTTTAGGGGTTGGAAAGACGCCCGCAATTCAGGTGATAAATCGATCTGCTTTGGCGATGGCTCTGCCATCAGTGCTGACGACATGGCAGTGGCCATTGAGCTGGCAGATAAACTGAGTTTCGATATTCCCTGGCAGACCGGAGATATTGCACTGGTGGATAACTTTCTTACCATGCACGGTAGACGTCCATTTCAGGGGCAGCGCCGAGTGCTGGCATCCTTAGTAGGCTAGTCTGGCGGTCTAGAGCAGGCGTATATTTAAAAATAGCAATGCCACAGAGCATGGCAGTAACATCCCACAGTTTTTTTAAGGAATAACAATGAAGTCATTAACAATCAGCCTGATAGTCTTGCTGCTGCCGCCATTTGCCAGTGCCGAGTTTTCGCGCAGCTATATTGACTCCCACCCTTTGCAACAGGCCTCAGTCAATGGTGTCACTATTGCCTATCGCACTGTGGGGCAGGCTGAAGAGAGACCCAAGGTGGTGGCTATTATGGGCCTCGGCGGCTCCAATGTGGCCTGGGGCGATACAATGATCGCCGGAATAGAAGCGGCCGGTTATGAAGTGTTGCTGTTTGATAATCGCGATACAGGTGCCTCAACTCGCTTTGATAGCTGGGGTCAACCGACCCTTTGGTTGCAGATACTCAAGCATCGTTTGGGTTTTTCGGTCAATGCACCCTATTCTCTCAATGATATGGCGGCTGATGCGGTAGGGCTGATGGACCAACTGGGCTATCAGGATGCACATATAATTGGCACCTCGATGGGCGGCATGATTGCACAGATTATCGCTGCAAGGTATCCGGAGCGGACCCGTAGTTTGATTTCAATTATGTCGACCACGGGCGCCCCCCATTTGCCGCCGCCCACCAATGTGGCCGAGGACAGGTTGCGCAATCTCGCCGAGGGTGAAGCCGAGGCCGATCGCGATGCGGCAATTAGAGCCAGAGGTTTTTACCCTGATTCTATGCCAAGACATCTCATGGCGGTGTTTAAAGTGGGGGATCGCTCGGTCGAGGTAGCCAGTATTCAGGCGGCTACTCTGGTGTTGCACGGCGTCGATGATGGGCTTATTCCTCCGGCCCATGGTGAGCACACGGCGGAGATGATTAAGGGTGCCAAATACATGTTATTTGAGGGTATGGGCCACAATTTACCAGCAGCAGTGCTTCCGGATCTTTTAGTCAATATGAACGCCCATATGAATAGAGTGGACGCCGCTGCTAGAGGCAACGGCTCCGAGTTATAACCACAGGGCTAGTCAGTCTGCAGCAGTGCCAGTGTTTTAATACAGCGCTGGACTCTCTGATGTTTAGCTTTTACAGCCTTCACAATCTGCGGTTTCATACCGCTGTACTGTTCAACGAGGCTGTTTAGCTCACGCTCGCTATCTTTCGTGCACTGGCCGGGTAACATCGACCCGGCAAAGGTACGGGTCAGCCCGAGATCTTCACCCTGATCAAGCAGTGGGATCTGAGCCAATATCTGGGCTTTGAACGCCCGCTCTAGTTCAGCCTGCTCTGCCGGGAATAAGCCCGCCATAATGTAGCGCAGCGTGGCGAGTTTTAAGTTGTCAGGATTCAGGGTAATCGCCTCAAACCACTTGGCCTTGACCTCAGGATCAGGACGTAATGCCTCCGAATAAATAGCGTATTTAACACCTATATCACTATTGTCTCGCTTAGCCTCGGCACTGAGCAGAGTTTGATAATCCCCATACTGATAGCGATTTAAGCTGGCAACTATTTCCCAGCGTTTATCCTGATCTATTACCAGACCCGTAAAGCTCAGCTGGCCATCCAGTATCTGTCGCAGATTATCCAGATGCTGCGGATTCTTACTGATATTCACATAGTTGCCATACCAGTACTTTTGCAGATCTGAGCCAGGCTGGGCCGCTCTGAGAAGGTCAAAATGCAGGTTTTCTACCTCAGCATAGAGTGCGCTGTAGTCTTTGATACCCAGTCTAGTTGCGGTACTTAGATAATCCATAGCAGTTAATAGACCACCGCCTATGGCTCTGGCCACGTTGTACTCTGGCTCTGTTCTAATATTGGCCAGCGCGAACTCTACAAAAGTCTCAGCACTTAGGTTGGCATCATTAACACTGTCAATCAGGCTCTGCCAAAGCATCAGGCGCATCATGCTGTTTCCTACGGCATTAATATGTTGCTTGGCAACAGCCAGAGACTTTGTATCCAGATCTACTTTTACGTAGCCCCAGTCAGCTTCATTGGGGTACACCAAATCTGGGCAGGTAAGCCCCAGCGCATCGGCCACTTCTGTGGTAGCGCCACTGTAGGTTACAGGTACGGCATGGGAAAGGTTCAGCCCATTGCTGTTCAACTGGTAGAGACCAACCTGCACACGCTGTTCGCGCAGCGTCGGAAAGCCCTCTGGTGCCGTCTGGTGAATGCTCATCTGGCTCAGTTTATTGTCCGTGCACTGATAATCTACTCTGATGGTATTTAAGCCTGCCTGATAGAGCCAGTCCTGTGTCCACTGTTGCATGTCCATACCAGCGGCCAGTCCCAGCTCACCGATAAAATCATCTAGGTCGGTGTTTTTGTAAGAGAACTTTTTCAGATAATTGCTGACACCCTGGCGGAAATTTTCTTCGCCCAGATAGTAGGGTAGTTGCTTTAATACAGAGGCGCCTTTGCCATAGGTAATGCCGTCAAAATTAGTCATCGCCTCACCTGTAGAGGCCACCGCTAGTTCAATGGCATGGGTATTTACAGAATCGTCTGTACGATAGGCCCACTGCTTGCTGCGGGCATAGAAGACTTCCCAGACATTATCAAAATCGCTGGCCTCAGAGAGTGCCAAATTTGCCATATAGGTAGCGAAACTCTCATTGAGCCAGAGGCCATTCCACCAGCGCATGGTAACCAAATCACCAAACCACATATGGGCCATTTCGTGGGCGATCACGTTGGCTAGACGCATTTTTGAAAGGGTAGATTTCTCACTCTTTGAGACATAGGCCTCGTTAAAGGTCACTGCGCCAACGTTTTCCATGGCTCCAGCATTAAAGTCAGGGACAATTACCTGATCGTACTTGCCAAACGGATAGCGGACATCAAAATACCGGTTAAAGAAGGCAAAGCTCTGCTTAGTTGGCCTGAACCATTCATCTACATCCACGTATTGCGCGAGACTTTGACGCGCAAAAAGGCGTAGTGGTATATCTTCAAACTGATCTTCCCAGACAGCATAATTACCTGCATGCAGAGGAAAAATGTAGGACGAAAATCGATCTGACTCGGGGAACGTCCACAGCTTCTTATCACCCTTTTGTTCAATTGATATCTCTCTAGTTGCACTGATAACCTGCCAGTTGGTTGGAGCAGTTACCTGGAGGCTATAGCTGGCCTTGAGGTCCGGCTGATCAAAGTGCGGGAATAATCGGTTGGCGTCATAGGGCTCAAAGTCTGTATATAGATAGACTTCGGCATTTTGCGGATCGACAAATCGGTGTAGGCCCGAGCCGTCAGTAGCATAGGGGTGTTCATAGCTGATCACCAGTTGATTGTTGCCCGCAGATAGCTCTGCGGCAGCAATACTAATAAACCATTTGTCATAGCTAAAGGGAATAGGCTTACCAAAAAGCGTGACCCCCTTTACGGTGCCCTGGTTTAAATCTATGGTCAGGTCATTCTGGTTGTCGGCACCCAGTTCGAAGTTTATCTCCGTAACCCCAGAGAAATAATTGCTCTCTCTATCGAGTTCAAATTGCAGACTGTAGCTGACATTGCTGATCTGTCTGGCGCGCAATTCAGCGGTTTCGGCATACAGAGACTCGCTAACAGGGCGGGGCTGGTTAGCCGATTGAGTGCTGTTGAGGTCGCGATTACCGCAGCCGGCCAGCACGAGAGTGCTCAGAACAATGGGTAGCCAGAGCCAGGTTTTACGCAAAGCTTGTAGATTATTCTTATACATTGGTTGCCTTTGATTTTATTGATTTTAGCGGTCGGTATCATAGATCTGAAGTCGAGGTGAGCCTAACAAAAGTCACCTTGTCAGCTATGGTTTCGGCTATGGCTTGGGCGGATACTTTTTGCGTGCCTTTTTCTCTGCTCGGCGACGCTCGGTATCCAGTTGAGCTGCACTGCCAATATGTTCCTCCCCGCGGGCCTTAGCTAGCTGCACCTGCTTTTGACGCTGGGCAAATCTCTGGCGCTGCTCGTCGCTGACCTTGCCATAGCAGTGGTGACAAGAGAGTCCCTCCTGATAGCTGTCGAGAGTTTTTTCCTGCTCGGTAATTGGCATGCGGCAGGCGTGACACTGGTCGTAGGAGCCGCGCTTTAGATCATGGTCCACGGCCACTCGGTTATCGAAAACAAAGCACTCGCCCTGCCATAATGTCTGATCTTTGGGAATCTCCTCAAGATACTTAAGAATGCCACCCTCAAGATGATAGACCTCATCGAAACCCTGTTCTTTCATATAGGCCGTGGATTTTTCACAGCGGATGCCGCCAGTGCAAAACATAGCAACCTTTTTATTCTGTTTGGGGTCGAGATTGTCTTTTGCCCACTGGGGAAATTCGCGAAAGCTAGTGGTCTTTGGATCGACAGCGCCTTTAAAGGTGCCTATCTCGACCTCGTAATCATTGCGAGTATCCACTAGCAGCACCTCTGGGTCAGAGATCAGAGCGTTCCAATCCTGGGGCTTAACATAGGTGCCCACCACCTGTTTGGGGTCTATACCCTCGACACCCATGGTGACAATTTCCTTTTTTAATTTCACCTTGGTGCGATAAAAGGGAATCTCTGTATCGAAGGATTCTTTGGTGTCGATGTTTTCAAGTCCAGGCTGTTGATCCAGCCAAGCCAATACCGCATCTATACCTTCTCTGGTAGAGGATATGGTGCCGTTTATACCCTCTGAGGCCAGTAGTAAAGTGCCAAAGACCTGGTTGTCGGTCATTACTTTTAACAGCGGGTGGCGAATAGAACCGTAGTTCGGCAGCGCGACAAATTTATACAGCGCGCAGGTGACATACTGAGTGGACATAGCTAATCCTACTGTGGTGTTCGGCTGACCAAATCGTAAATTTGGCGCGGTTTAAATCCAGCAACTCTGGAGCGCAGGCATTGTACAAAGGGTGTCAGTATTTTTCCAATCTCAGTATTGGGCTGTTGCTTTAAGTCGCTGGGTTTTAGCAGGGATTCTGATAGGATATGGGTTTTCATATCTGCGGGGGTCTCAGCAATGTCTGGTTATCTACTTAAAAAGCTTTTGATGCTTGGCCTGCTCGCTACAATCGCCTCCTGTGATACTGAGCAATCCGAACAGCTCTCTGGCCAGAGCAGCCTCGTTATTTCAAGGGCCCAATATGGGCAGCAGCTTGAGGGGTTTTGGTTGGGACAAAATATTGCCAATTGGACCGGCTTGATTACAGAAATGGACAAAATTGGCACTCCAGAGACAATGCCATTTTATACCGACGCAGACTGGGGCGGCCCGGATCAAAAAGCCTTTTGGGGTGACTACGTTCCCCATGCTGACATAATTGATTTTTATTTCGAGCCGCTAGGGCAGCCCTGGGGAGCAGATGATGATACCGATCTGGAGTACATGTATTTGCACCTTCACCACAGTCACGGCACCAGCAAGCTTAGCGCAGAGCAGATACGCCAGGGCTGGTTAAAGCATATTTATTCCGAAACTGACGCGCCGCTGTATCAAAAATTTCCCTACTCCGAGCCACGCAGAGAAAATTTTCTCTGGGTTTCCAACGAGCGTGCTCGTTTACTCATGGAGCAGGGGGCTGCACCGCCAGAGACCAGTGAACCCCACAACAATCCAAATTATCGAATGATTGATGCCCAGCTCACCACAGAAATCTTTGGTCTTCTGGCGCCTGCTAGGGTTGATGTTGCGCTGGATATTGCCGAGCTACCTATACGTACCACTGCAAAATATGACGCCCAGTGGATCGCACAATTTTATGTGGTCATGCACTCTCTAGCAGCACAGGTGAACCAATCTTTGAGCCTGCAGGAGCAGACTCAATGGTTAGCACAGCAGGCCAGTCGACAGCTGCCGGAGGGCTCGGTCGCCGCAAAGATCTACGCGTTTGTCTGGGCGCACTACCTGAGTAATCCGGATCGCGATAACTGGGAGCTTACCCGCGATGCGGTCTACCAGCGCTACCAGTTAGATACTGCCGATGGTTACAGCTACGAGCAGCCCTTTGATGCCGCAATCAACTTTGCGGCAAGTTTGGTGAGCCTGTTTTATGGTGAGGGCGACATTGTGCGCACGCTACGCATAGGCACCCTGGCCGGTTGGGATTCTGATAACCCCACCGCCACCTGGGGTGGGTTGCTAGGTTTTTTGCTAGGCGCCGAGGCTGTGCAGACTGCCTTTGGTCAAGGTAATCTCTCGTCCAGCTATTGGATTCATCGCACCAGACGTAACTTTCCAGACTATTTACAACTGCAGGCAGGGGAGGATAGCTTCCCGCTGATGGCTGCACGAGCTCTGAGGGTAATAGATCTAGTTGTTGTTGAGCAAATGAATGGTTCGATTGACCGAGCCAATGATCAGTGGGTTATTCCGATTCCGACGCCCTAGATGACTGGCCTATAGACAGCAGCGGTTTCGTTTTAGCGACGTTTTTTTGTCTGAATAAACCCAGTGCTACTTTGTTTGTTACTGCTGCATTTAATTTGTGGTAAATTCGTCGCAATAAAAATAACAACGCCCAAAACCGGGCAGAGGCTGAATTTATGTCTTTAGGTCAAGTTGATTCTGCACCCTCAAACACCCATCAGGCAGCGCTGCGATCAGAGGTCAATGCCGACTCAGTACTTGTATTTCAAGGCTCTGAAACCCTATTTGATTTACCCAATCTCTGGCTGAGAGATAACTGTCCCTGCGATGACTGTAGGGTGCCGCAGACACAAGAAAAACGTTTTATTCTCAGTGATGTTGCCGCAGATCTGGCGCCGGAGAGCGTCAGCATTGATCTGGATGCACTGACGGTGACCTGGCCCGATAAGCATTGCAGCCAATACCCTCTGGCGACTATCACTGAATTATTTCAAAGCAACAGCCAGCCATTGCAGTCTTGGCCAGAGGGTTTTGTTCCTCAAGCCTATTCCTGGGATGAGTTTCTGGGCGACAGTAGGGTCACGGCTGAGGCTATAGAAACTTTTTTGCGTTATGGCGTGATCTTACTCAGTCAGGCGCCCGTCAAAGAGGAGAGTCTGGAGCTATTAGCGCCGGTTCTAGGCCCGATTCGCGAGTTGCTATTTGACCGTATCCACAATGTTTCGATGGAGGGACATGTTTACAACATAGCTCACACATCACTGGGTTTACCTCCCCATAACGACTTTGCCAGCTATAGTTTTCCACCCTCGGTCCAGGCGCTACACATGCTCCAAAATGAAACCCCCGGCGGTGAGTCAATCGTCGTAGATGGCTGGGCAGTTCTGGAACAGTTGCGAGCCGACCGGCCGGACTATTTTAAAAGTCTCTGTGAGTTCGCTGTGCCCTTCAGGGAGTTTGACGAGAACAACGAAACCTATGCAGTGGAGCCCATGGTGCGCTGTGACCCTCAGGGCCATCTAGTGAGCTTTAGATTTTCTAATCAGTTGATGCAGATGATGAACCCTATGCAGCCGGGCATCAAAACATTTTATCAAGCCTATCATGAGCTCTGCCTGCGGATTACCGACCGCGATTCGCCAGCGCGCTCTACCTTCAAAT
This sequence comes from Porticoccaceae bacterium, assembly GCA_018663035.1. Taxonomy (GTDB): domain Bacteria; phylum Pseudomonadota; class Gammaproteobacteria; order Pseudomonadales; family Porticoccaceae; genus HTCC2207. The sequence continues at coordinate 4,310 of JABJEX010000011.1, read as the reverse complement.
TGCAGGGTGGGCAGGTTTTATTGGTGGCAGCTCACCGAGTATTGCATGCGCGCGAATCATTTCAGCCGATTGGCAAACGGCATTTGCAAGATGCCTATTTTGAGTTGGATAATGTGGCCAACAAACTGGTGTTGTTGCGCAGACTTAACGGGTTAAATAATGGGTAAAAAAGTACAGTTTACGGCCATGGAGCACGCTAGCCGGGCAGACTATGATCTGGTATTTGAGCATGATGCTGAGAATATTAGCGGCCAGGCTGCCAGGGTCGTCGACTGGCTCAAAATGATGGACGGCGACTCACCCTACCAGATTAGCCGTCTGGATCACTGCCTGCAAACTGCAACCAGAGCCGAGCGAGACGGTGCTGATGAAGAGACCATAGTCTGCGCCTTACTCCACGATATTGGCGATGTGATTGCTCCAGCCAACCATTCCCAAGCAGCTGCAGCGCTGTTGCGCCCCTATATCAGCGCAAAAAATTACTGGATTGTTTTGAACCATGGTTTGTTTCAGGGATATTACTGGATGCATCACTATGATCAGGACAAAAATGCCCGGGACCAGTACAAAGATCACACCTATTATCAAGACTGTGTGGACTTTTGTGCCAACTGGGATCAGCCATCCTTTGATCCGCACTACCAAAGTTTTCCTCTGGAACACTTTGTTCCGCTAATTGAACGGCTCTTCGCCCGCACGCCGAAAGCCTGCGTATAAGACTTAATTACTGATTTCAATCTGCCTTGCCCTAGGGTGACTTGCATTAGCTGTGGCGCAGGGCATAATCGCAGCCGTTTAAGATTTACAATAGAGAACAAAATTATGGGCGCTCAGTGGAAGGTAAAGCACAAAGAAGTTGCAGCCAACTTAAAGGGTCGTGTATTTGGCAAGATGACTAAAGAGATTATGGTTGCAGCGCGCAATGGTGCTGATCCAGATACCAACTCGCGGCTGCGGCTGGCCATCGAACAGGCTAAGAAGGCCTCTATGCCCAAAGATACCCTGGAGCGCGCCATCAAAAAAGGTGCCGGGCTACTGGACGGCGCTGTACATTACGAGAAGCTAACTTATGAAGGCTTTGCGCCACATAATGTAGCGCTTATCGTTGAATGCCTGACTGACAACGTCAACCGTACCGTCTCAGAGATTCGTGTGCTTTTTCGAGGCGGCCAGCTAGGCGCTGAGGGCTCAGTGGCCTGGGATTTTGACCATGTGGGCCTGATTGAAGCCCGCGGTGATTCTCAGGCTGATCTAGACGAGGCTGCCATTGAAGCTGGAGCTCAGGATGTCGAGCCAGCCGACGAAGAGGGTCTGGCGCTGTTTATTACCGATACCACAGACCTAGACAGTGTATGCCGTTTACTGCCGGACTTTGGTTTTACTGTTGAGACGGCAAAGATTGGCTACCGGCCTAAAAATCCTCAGACCATCTCTGGTGCCGAACTGGAAGAGGTCGAGCAGTTTCTGGCTGCTATACATGAGCACGACGATGTGCAGGAAGTCTATGTGGCTCTAGAGGGTTAATGATGGCAGATGCCACTGACAGTGCTGCCTCAGACCCGTCGACTAAAATGTCAGTGCTACTGTCTCTGCTGCAGTTTTTAAAACCCTATAGGCTCCGCATCGGTATTTTCCTGATCGCCTTGGTATTCACCGCGATGGTGACCCTATCGGTGGGGCAGGGGCTTAAGCTGGTGATTGATCAGGGTTTTAGTCAGCAATCTCAGGATCATTTAAATACCGCCATTATTTTTATCCTGGTGGCTTCCGGGCTGATGGCACTGGGCACCTATGTGCGCTTCTATCTTATCTCTTGGCTGGGCGAGCGGGTCAGTGCAGATATACGCACGGCGGTGTTCAATCACGTGGTGAATCTGCATCCAGCGTTTTTTGAGACCAACCGCAGTGGCGATATTATGTCGCGGCTAACCTCAGACACTACGCTGTTACAATCCATTATTGGCTCCTCAATGTCGATTGCCCTGCGCAGCAGTATCAGCTTTACCGGTGCGCTGATAATGTTGCTGATAACCAATCTCAAACTGTCGCTAATTATCCTCCTCGCCGTGCCTTTGGTGCTTATGCCTATCCTGGTGTTCGGTCGCAGCGTACGCAAACTGTCCCGCGAGAGTCAGGACAGTATTGCTGATGTAGGCTCCTATGCGGGCGAGGTTATTCAGCATATTAAGACAGTGCAGAGCTTTACCCAGGAGCAGCAAGAAAAGAGCGCATTTGGCGCAGAAGTGGAGCGGGCCTTTGTGGTGGCTAAACGCCGAGTCAGCCAGCGCGCCGTATTGATTGCAGTGGTTATTTTACTGGTGTTTAGTGCGCTGTCAGTGATGCTCTGGGTCGGCGGATCCGATGTTATTAATGGCACCATGACCGGCGGTGATCTTGGTGCATTTATATTTTATGCAGTACTGATGGCTACGGGTGTAGCCTCACTTTCTGAGGTCTATGGCGAACTCCAGCGTGCCGTGGGTGCAACTGAGCGTCTGATGGAACTACTACAGGCAGATAATCAGATACTTGCACCGCAATCAGCTACCTTATCTGCAGCAGACCTTGATCCAGTAATTGAGTTGCATAACCTTAGCTTCCGTTACCCCTCAAGGCCAGAGCAGCCGGCCTTAAAGGACTTTTCGCTGCGCATAGAAAAAAATCAGATAGTGGCTCTGGTCGGTCCCTCAGGCGCCGGTAAATCGACGATTTTTGATTTGATTCAGCGCTTTTATGACCCACAGCAGGGTCGACTCTGTTTTGGTGGCACTGATATTAGAGAGCTTGATCCGCAGGATCTTCGCCGGCAGATAGCTGTGGTGCAACAGCAGCCTACGCTATTTACGGGCGACGTGATGTATAACATTCGCTACGGTAATCCTGAGGCCTCAGATGAACAGGTCATGGCAGCCGCTGTGGCGGCCCATGCCGACGACTTTATTCGTCGTCTGCCCGATGGTTATGCCTCCGATCTGGGAGAGCAGGGCGTGCGACTATCTGGCGGTCAGCGTCAGCGACTAGCCATTGCGCGCGCTCTATTAAAAGACCCCCGTATCCTTCTGCTAGATGAGGCCACCAGTGCCCTTGATGCAGAGAGTGAATACAGAGTGCAGCTGGCTCTCGACAAGCTAATGAAAGGGCGCACCACGGTGATTATTGCTCATCGTCTGGCAACCATATTACATGCAGATCAAATCTTAGTGATGGACGCTGGCCAACCTGTAGCTCAGGGTACGCATCAGTCATTACTGGCTAGCTGCCCGCTTTATGAGAGACTCGCTAAGTTGCAGTTTTCCTCCGCGGAATAAACTAGCTCTGACGAGCTTTATGCTTCTATTCAAGCGTCATCCCGTTTCTTACCCACGCCCGTCAACTTGATAATAAGCTTTGGGTTTACTATCATGCAACTATGAATAGCGAGCATGGAGCGACCTAATTGTACTTAGTTAGCGAAAAACAGGGAGTGCTATTAGCGAGACGGCACAAGAAAAATCTTGCCTTAACTGGCACGGTACTCGCGGTTTTGGCCGGTTGTGACAGCAGTCCCAGTGGTGATTGCTAACCGCCAACCGTACTTTAGCCAATCAGATCAGATTCAAATTCCCGAGCAGGTTCGCGCTGTGACCCAGTTGTCTGCGCTAGATCTAGATGGCGACCAGCTGAGCTATTCCATTCTCGGTGGGCCCGATGCGCAGCTCTTTGATCTGAGCCCTGACGGAACATTGCTGTTCAGTCAGGCACCGGATTTTGAACTCCCCAGTGACAGTGATGCAGATAACAGCTACCAGCTTTCGGTGGGAGTGTCTGATGGCATGGCAACCGATTCAATGGCTCTCAGCATTGAGGTACGGGACCGCTTTGAAGGTCGCGTAGTGGATGACCCTGTTGCTGGTGCTGCAGTATTTGTCGACTTAAACAACAACCACCAGGATGACAATGAACCATCGGCCGTCTCCGATAGCCAGGGTTACTTCGTACTGAATAGCGCTATGCCTGACAATGCTGCTGGAAGCATGCTGGTGTCAAAAGGCGGAATTAATACCCATAGTAATTTTCCGGTTCCCAATCTTGTGCTTATGGCTGAGGTCCCAAGTGGCACCGGTGGAGCACTTGTTGTCACGCCTCTGAGTACAGTGCTGGCTGGCGTCCAGTCCAATACCGAGCGTCAGCAACTATTGCAGCAGCTGGGCATAGATCAGCCAGTATCTGGGCTGCTCAGCACTGATCCCTGGAAGGCTGCAATAGAGGTGCAGCCCGCAGCACTGGCGATCCAGCTTACCAACGAACAGCTGGCGCTTCTTGCCATAACC
>JABJEX010000010.1 GCA_018663035.1 Porticoccaceae bacterium | reverse complement strand
GCTAGATTAAGACCTAATTTAGGCTCTATAAAAGCCATAAAATAACATCCTTAAAAGGGCAACAATAAGCCTCGCCTAGGACGCAATAAAGGCCGCTATAGAGCCACTCTTAGCAGACATATAATTACCATAAATCCAGCAATAACGAGCCTCTAGGCTCTTTGACCTCATCTGCTGTTTGAACCCGTCATATTCCCAACCACGCGAGCAACGCAGTGCTGCTCATTAAATAAGCACCTGGCATTTTCAATAGAAATCTATGTTTCCCTATGCCAAGAAAGACAAACAAAAGTGCGATTAACAGATTAGCGCCAATGACTGGGTAGGCAGCTATGGAAAATGTTGGGTTGTACGCTATATAGATCAAGGTAGAGGCGCTTGTAAACAGAAAGATGGTAAACGTATGCCAAGAAACTAGGCTTAACGATTTCGTTAATCCTTCCATGCTGCTTTCATTGATATTCTTCATATAGATTTTCCCACCAATGAACCCATGAAAGACCATTCCTGCCAATGAGATAATTGCACCAGCCATTAAAAACCAATAATCCATTGGTCACTCCTTCTCATAAAGAATCTCTGTTGTAGTAAACCACGATTCTTAGAACTATAAAAGGTCAAATACAGTCCCGCTTAGAACGTATTACAGAGTCTCTCAAGGCCACCCTAAGCAGGCCTGTAAATTACCATAAAGTCCGCAATAACAAGGCTCTCAGGGCAGTCTGATGCGTCCTACGGGGTGCTGTGGGGCGGGGTTAGACTGGGTAGTCTGAGGAGGGCGAAATAGTACCTAATTACGCTCTCTCTTGCAGATTTCTCAGCTTTTCCCCCAGTCTTTCTGCATTTAGATGGGTATATCTATTAAGCATCTTCAGGTCTTTGTGTCCTGTTATCGCTCCTACTTCAATTACATTTAGTCCAAGTTCAAACAGTCTGGTAGTTGCTTCATGCCTTAGATCGTGAAACCTTAAATCATCTATATCTGTAATTACACAAGCTCGTTTAAATGCCTGAGATACAGAGTCTGCTTTTACGCTAAAAACTAATCCTAAGTCTTTGATCTCAGGTTGTCGAAGGGATGTAATCGCTTTAGCCGTTAATGGCACTTTTCTGGGTTGCCCAGTCTTAGTTTCTGGTATGAGCAGAGTATTGTTAGTCCAGTTGATGTGTTGCCATTGTATATTTAGGATCTCACCCCTCCGCATTGCGGTCTGGATTGCAAGATCAATAATGACGCAGATTTCTGGGTTGGATATATTTTCCTTAATCATATTTATCTCTGCGCTTGATGCTCTTCTATGTCGTGAGTTGAAGACAGTAGGATATTTAACTTGTGGGAAGGAGGGCAGGTAGATACCCATTTCATTCACTGCAAACTTTAAAGTACGAATAATAATACCCAGTTCCAACTTGGCTGTTGCCGCACTGACGCTTGTCAGCCTTTGATCTCGATATCTAGCAAGGCACTGTGAATCGACCTCTATTAGTCTTAGCTGTCCTAATGAGACTTTGATTATGTTGGAGTGTGCTTTGATAAAGCGCAGGGCTTTGAGATTTCTGGCTACACAACTGACATAGTACTTATCTATTACAGTGCTAAATAGTATTGTCTTGGCTTTGGCAGTATCTTCAAAGAGACCTCTTTCCATCTCTGACTCGACTTTACGTGCCCAGATGATGCCGTCAGACTTCTTTAGAAAGGTTTTGCAGTGCGTTGGGTAGCCCTGTTTGCGAACAATTACTTTAGTTTTGTTGTTTGTGGAAACAAATGTAGCCATCAACTGTTACCTCTACTGTACCTGATTAGCGAAAGTGTCATCAGGGGAGTAGAGATTAAGCTGTAAGTCTATGATGTATATAGAGAAAATGGTGGGCCCAGTAGGACTTGAACCTACGACCAATCGATTATGAGTCGACTGCTCTAACCAACTGAGCTATGGGCCCTGTAACATGTCTTTCGCCGCTAGCCGGCAATAGCTGTTATCCATTTTGGTCACATAGTTTGCCTATGTGACCTAAAGCTATTGTGAGGCCTAGGGTAGCCTCACATGCCTTTCTATTTAATCGTCAATGAAGCTACGCAGATGATCGGAGCGGGTAGGGTGACGCAACTTGCGCAGTGCCTTAGCTTCGATCTGACGGATGCGCTCACGAGTAACGTCAAACTGCTTGCCGACTTCTTCCAGTGTGTGATCTGTGTTCATATCGATGCCAAAACGCATGCGCAGAACCTTGGCCTCACGGGCGGTTAGACTGCCTAGAACGCCGCGAGTCGACTCGGTTAGGTTGTGCTTAGTTGCCTCATCCACCGGCAGGGCAATGGTAGTATCTTCGATTAGATCACCAATACTGGCATCTTCATCCTCACCAATGGGCGTCTCCATGGAGATTGGCTCTTTGGCGATTTTGAGAACCTTGCGAATTTTATCTTCTGGCATTTCCATGCGCTCTGCCAGCTCTTCTGGGCTGGGTTCACGACCCATTTCCTGAAGCATCTGACGAGAGATACGGTTGAGCTTGTTAATGGTCTCAATCATGTGCACAGGAATACGAATCGTTCTTGCCTGATCTGCAATAGAGCGAGTGATCGCCTGGCGAATCCACCATGTAGCATAGGTCGAGAACTTATAACCGCGGCGGTATTCAAACTTATCTACTGCTTTCATCAGACCAATATTGCCTTCCTGGATAAGGTCTAGAAACTGCAAGCCACGGTTGGTGTATTTTTTGGCAATGGAGATAACCAGACGCAGATTGGCTTCGACCATTTCTTTTTTGGCTCTGCGAGCCATGGCTTCACCAATGGTAAGTCTGCGGTTAATGTCTTTAATGCTTAGGATGCTCAGGCCGCTATCAGCCTCTACCTGCGCCAGCTTGCGCTGTGCACGAATAATTTCAACTTCCTGATTAACGATACCCTGTGCCCAATCCGCTTTGGATTTGATCAGCTTGCCAGTCCATTTAAGGTCTGTTTCATTGCCTGGGAATTCACTAATAAACTCTTTGCGAGGCATCTTTGCGTAGCGAATGCACAGGCGCATGATGTTGCGCTCTTCGGCACGGATGCGATCGACAGCGCCGCGCACCATGGCGATGAGGGGGTCAAACTGGCGTGGCGTCAATTTAAGGTATTTAAATAACTCAGCTAGCTCTTCTAAGTTTTTAACAGAGGCGTTGCCTGTGCGGCCATAGCGAGCGATAGATTTTTCAGTTTTCTTTAGCTGGGCACGAATCTCTTCAAAGCGCTGTTGTGCTTCTTCAGGGTCCAAGCCGCCTTCATGCTCTTCCTCTTCTTCTTCATCCTCATCCGGAGTTTCGCCGTTGGCGATCTTCTCGGCTTCGGCCGCTTCAGCAGCCTGCTGCTGAGCGAGTGCTGATGGTACATGCTCCATCGGGTTGAGGTAGCCGCTGATTACATCAGTTAACTTGCGCTCGCCCTCTACAACTTTGTCCCATTCTGCAATCACGGTGCCTACGGCTGATGGCCAGTCAGAAATGGCAGACATCAACTCGCGTGTTCCCTCTTCAATACGCTTGGCAATCTCAATTTCGCCCTCGCGGGTCAGCAGTTCTACCGAGCCCATTTCACGCATGTACATGCGCACTGGGTCAGTGGTGCGGTGCTGTTCGGATTCAACAGAGGCGAGCGCAGCTGCAGCTTCAGCCGCGGCTACTTCATCCGGTGTATTGTCGCCAGACATCATCAACATGGTTTCGGCATCTGGAGCCGTTTCAAAAACGGTGATGCCCATGTCGTTGATCATCTGGATAATATCTTCGACCTGTTCTGGGTCGGCAATGTCTTCTGGCAGGTGATCGTTAACTTCTGCGTAGGTGAGATATCCCTGTTCTCTTCCCTTGGCGATAAGATCTTTAATGCCAGACTGCTGCTGATGAATGTTTTCGCTCATAGATAGTTTTTCTATTGTGGGACGCCAAAAAATAGCGCGCAATTATAGCTAATTAAAAGACCTTTGTCCCAGACAATTTGGCGTTTGGGGGCATATTTTTCTTTTCTAACTTTAGACTACAAGTCGTTGTTTTATCTTGATTTTTAGTTCATCGGATTGAGGGTCATTGCCCAGTTGCAGGCGTATCTTGTGCAACTGCTTGATTTCACGTTCATTTAGGCTGGACTTGGCCAGAATATGTTGGGCTTTGTCCGCTGCTGGCAGAGCGTCAAATGCGCTGTGACTTACGTGCGCCAGGGTGTCACAAAATTCCTGATGATCGTCGCGTCCCGTGCCTTTTGGTGGATGATAGAGTTCGCTAGCAGCTAGAGACTGCAGTACTTTAGTTTCCTGCTGGTTGCCATGGGTGCCCAGCCAATAGGCAAAAATATGCGATGGCTTGTAATGGGGGTTGGCTTGCACCAGTGCTAGCACTCTTATAAACAGTGGCATGTCAGGATCTGGGGAGGCCTCGAGCATCTTGGTCTCTTCCACATGCTCCGCCAGTCCCGGATGATTCAGCAGTAGGGCAGTCAAATATTTTACTGGGGAGAGGCGCAGTTTGGAGGATTTTTCCTGTGCCAGTTCGGCAAATGGTTCGTAGTCTAAGCCGGCGTAATCTTCTGGTGGTTGCTCGTAATTTCTTGGATCGCCGTCACTGGCGGAGCTGTACTCTGTCTGAGCTTTTTGACTTGCCGCGTTAGCATTGGGTTGCGCCGCTGAACGCTGCTCAGGGGGTTTATGGCTAGCAACATAGTCGCGCAGATTGTCAGCGCTGATACCGGTGCGTCGACTCAGTTCTTCGAGCATCAGTTGACGAAAAACGCCCTGCGGGATCCGGTTGATCTGTGGTGCGCAGACTTTGCTAAGGCGGGCCTTGCCATCGGCTGTGCTACTGTCTATTCCTTCGTTTAGCTGCTCAAACAAAAACTCTGACAGTGGCTGGGCGTTATCCACCTGCTTTTGGAAGTCAGTGGTGCCTAGTTTGCGAACCATGCTATCGGGATCTTCGCCGTCGGGCAGGAACAAAAATTTAGCCGACACTCCATCGCGCATTTCAGGTAGGGCTATTTCCAAGGAACGGGCCGCAGCCCTAACACCGGCCTTGTCGCCATCAAAACAAAATACTAACTCTGAGGTGTAGCGGAATAGCTTTTGTAAATGGTGCTCGGTCAATGCGGTCCCGAGAGTGGCGACGGCATTGTGTATACCGTATTGCGCCAGAGCTATAACATCCATATAGCCCTCCACCATAATTAGGCAGGGGATTTCCTTTAGCGTTTGGCGCGCCTCATAGAGGCCATAGAGCTCACGACCTTTGTGAAATACCGGCGTTTCGGGAGAGTTGAGGTACTTTGGTGTACTGTCGTCAAGTACTCGGCCGCCAAATCCAATAGTGCGGCCTCGCTGATCACGAATTGGGAACATAATTCGATGGCGAAAGCGATCGTACTGTTTCTTCTCTTCTGGCTTGACGATCAACATGCCCGACTCTTCGAGCAGCTTCACTTTAGTTGGCTCTGTACCGGCAGATTTGAGCAGGTTGTCCCAGCCTGGGGGCGCGTAACCTACCCCAAATTTTGCTGCAATTTGGCCACTTAGACCACGTCCTTTCAGATAGTTAACGGCGGTGGCTGCATCCTGGTGAGTGCGCAGCTGTTGACGAAAATATTGGTCTGCCTCAGTGAGGATTGAGAAAAGGCTGTCTTTTTTCTTTGTGACAGCGCGATCTGGAGCCGCCTCTCGAGGAATTTCCAAACCGGCATTTTTAGCGAGCATTTCAACAGCTGGCAAAAAATCTACGCGGTCAAATTCCATCACAAAGCCAAGCGCATTGCCGCCAGTGCCGCAGCCAAAGCAATAGTAAAATTGCTTATCTTGGGCGACCGTAAACGAAGGGCTTTTCTCCTCGTGGAATGGGCAGCAGGCTTTGTAGTTTTTGCCGGCTTTTTTTAGCTGCACACGGCTGTTTACCACGTCGACTATGTCGACGCGGTCAAGCAGATCATCAATAAAAGTTTGTGGAATCAATCCAGCCATGGGCGCTACGAGTTGTTAAATATCGGTCTGGCAGTGTAACGCCTTAGTCGGGGAAATTTAACTGCGGATTGCAATTAGTCTGCGACCTAGGCGGTTAGTGCTGCCTTTATCAGTCCGCTGACGGCGCCGGCATCGGCACGGCCCTGGATCTGTGGTTTGATAATGCCCATCACTTTACCCATGTCGGCCATCGAACTGGCACCAACCTGCTCTATGGCTGATTTGACGATGTTAGCAATTTCTTCGTCAGTCAGGGCTGCCGGCAAGAAGTCTTGAATTACGGTAATTTCTGCAATCTCCACGTCCGCAAGTTCCTGACGGCCGGCAGACTGGTACTGGTTAATGGAATCACGGCGCTGCTTAACCATCTTGTCGAGAATTGTTAGAACACGAGCGTCATCAATATCGATGCGCTCGTCAACTTCGATACGTTTTATTTCGGCCTGAATGAGGCGAATTGCGCTTAGGCGTGATTTATCTTTGGCGCGCATCGCGTCTTTCATTGCGTCATTAATCTGTAGTTTCATTGACATGGCGGTTCTCCAATTTTGCTATAGTTGATGGGATTTACCCATTCCAGAAACACAAAAAGCGCCGGTGGGCGCTCTTTGATCAGACTCTTTGAAAAGTCACTCTGCTATCAGAGTGCTGCTTAGTAGAGTCGAGTAAACTTGCGTGATTCGCGAGATACTTTTTTCTGGTTGCGCTTTACAGCGGCTGCAGCTTTACGCTTGCGTTCCCAAGTAGGCTTCTCGTAAAACTCGCAGCTGCGAACCTTGGCCAAAATCCCGGCTTTCTCGCAAGAACGTTTAAAACGACGTAAGGCTACGTCAAAGGGCTCGTTTTCTTTAATTCGAACGCTTGGCATAAATGCTTAATCCTGTAGTGAAAATCAATGTCGTCACAGCCACTCTGTGCTCGACTCTTTGAGGGCGCGTAGTCTATACACTTCGAGTGATTCTTGCAAAGGTTTTTACAGCCTTTTTCAAGCAACTGCCCGGCGCATAAAGTACAGGTTCACAGCGAGGGTCTTAGGGTTTAAAGTTACGCCCCTAAACCGTTTTTGGGCGAATATTTAAATGCTGGTGCTGGGTATTGAAACATCCTGTGATGAAACTGGGTTAGCTGTTTACGACAGCCAACGAGGCTTATTAGCGCACAGGCTTTATTCGCAGGTCAAATTGCATGCCGACTACGGTGGTGTAGTCCCAGAACTGGCGTCCAGAGACCATGTGCGCAAGATTCTTCCCCTGGTGCGCTTGGTGCTGGAAGAGGCTGGAATTACCAAAAATGATATTCAGGGTATTGCCTATACGTCTGGCCCCGGTCTCATGGGCGCACTAATGGTTGGCGGGGCTGTAGCCACTGCGCTTGGTTATGCACTGGATATTCCGGTCATTGGTGTCCACCATATGGAAGGTCATCTATTGGCACCGATGCTGGAGGACAACCCTCCACAATTTCCCTTCGTAGCGCTGTTGGTATCTGGAGGGCATACTCAGCTGGTGGCTGTGCAGGGCATAGGGCAGTATCAGGTATTGGGGGAATCTCTGGACGACGCTGCTGGGGAAGCCTTTGATAAGACGGCAAAAATGCTGGATTTAGATTACCCCGGAGGCCCAAGGCTAGCAGCCAAAGCCGACCTGGGTCAGATTAATCGCTTTGACTTCCCTCGGCCTATGACTGATAGACCCGGGCTGGACTTCAGCTTCTCTGGTCTTAAAACCTTTACCCGAAATTTAATTGAAAAACACCGCGGTGACGATGTACTGCCGGACGAGCAAACTATTTTGGATATCTGTGCTGGTTTTCAGGAGGCTGTTGTCGACACTCTGGTGATTAAGTGCCGCCGCGCATTGCAGCAGGCTGGGATGAAAACCCTAGTGATTGCCGGGGGGGTTTCGGCCAACCTTAGGCTGCGCCACAAGCTGGAAGTCGCGTTGAAGAAAGAGGGCGCCGAAGTTTTCTATGCTCGCCATGAATTTTGCACTGATAATGGGGCTATGATTGCCTACACAGGCTGCCAGCGCCTGGTCGCTGGTGAGAAAAATACACTGTCAATTTCAGCTACGCCACGTTGGCCGCTGGATCAGCTAAAGCAGCCACAGGAAACCGTTTAATGGATATTGTCTACATAAGAGACCTGCGCATAGAAACTATTATCGGTATCTACGATTGGGAGCGTGAAGTTAAACAGACTATTAGTCTGGATTTGGAAATGGCCCATGATATTCGCAAGGCCGCGGAGACTGACGACATTGAATATGCACTCAATTACAAGTCTATTGCCAAGCGTCTGATCGCTTTTATCGAGGGCAGTGAATTTCTTCTCGTTGAGCGCATGGCGGAGGAAATTGCACGTATTGTCCAAGAAGAATTCTCGGTACCCTGGTTAAAACTGCGGGTAAGCAAACCAGGTGCACTGAGATACTCTCAGGATGTTGGCATCATTATCGAGCGAGGAGTGCGCGGCTAATGGCGCTGATCTATCTCAGCATTGGCAGCAACATTGAGCGACATCGTAATATCAGTGCCGCTTTGGACGCTTTGGTGGACAACTTTGGTGAACTGGTTATTTCCTCTGTCTATGAAAGTGAGTCGGTAGGATTTACCGGTGATAGTTTTTACAATCTGGTCGTCGCCATAAACTCCGATCAAGGGGTGGGGCAGATTTCACAGGTGTTAAAGCAGATTGAAGACCAAAACGGGCGCGATCGCAGTGCCCCAAGATTTGGTGCCCGAAGCCTAGATATTGATATTCTCACGGTTGATAGCTTGGTGGGGCCTGTAGATGGTATAGATTTACCGCGGGACGAGGTGCTTAAAAACGCCTTTGTCTTACAGCCCATGGCAGAGATTGCACCTGATTCAGTACATCCAGTAACTGGTGAGCGCTACATTGAGCATTGGCTGCAGTACGATAAAAACAAACAGAGACTCTGGCCTGTCACTTTTGTCTGGCGCGATACCGAGCTGACGCTCTCTACTACAAATCTTTAGCCTATGACAGCTGCCTGATACTAGAGGCTGTTGGAGCTGCCGCCATCCACCGCAATCGTCTGGCCTGTCATATAAGTGGCATTGACGGCTAAAAAGAACGCTGTTTTTGCTATATCTGACTCTGTGCCCAGGCGTCCCATGGGTACCTTGCTTAGTACAGAATCCTGTTTGACTTTGTCATCTTCTTCATGCTCGGGCCAGAGTATTGCGCCTGGCGCTACGCTGTTCACCCTGACATCTGGGCCAAGTTCTTTGGCCAGGGATTTAGTCATTGCGATATTGCCTGCTTTGGCAATGGTGTAAATTGGATGATTTAACAGAGCTTGACGGGCGTGCATATCAGAGATATTTACAATGGATCCCTGCTGCTTGGTGAGCAGGGGAGCCAGTTTTTGTGAAAGAAAGAATGGCCCTTTAAGGTTGCTATTGATCAAATCATTCCACTGTTGGTCGTCGCAGTTTTGCAGTGGGGTAGGGTAGAAGCTAGAAGCGTTATTGATTAACACATCTAAGCGCCCAAGGCTGTGGATTAGCTGGCTGATTTTTTCAAGCCCCGCCATATCGTTAAGATCTGACTGAACCAGCAGGCAGCTTTCAGGGCGCTGGCTGTTTAGCTGTTCACAGAGTCTATCTGCCGCCGCGGCGCTGTTGTTGTAATGGATAACTACTCTGTAGCCAGCTTGGTGAAAAAGCTGCGCCATCACCGCGCCGATGCGTCGAGCGGCGCCGGTAATAAGTACTACCTTTTGAGAATCTGAGTTCATGGTTTACCTATGCTTGAGAGTAGTTTTGTTTAAATTCTGCCAGTTTTTCTGTTTGCCTTAGCCCCAGTTGGCGACCAATTTCAGCGCCACTAGTCCCGCGGTTTAACAGGTCAGATATGTCCGTTTTTACAACAACCTGGCGAGCCTGTCGCAGGTAATCTGATGAGGGATAGTCGCGGTCTTCAAAGCCGGTGCGGCCTCTGGCATCTGCTTCACAACAGAGTAAGAACTCCTCCAGCCTGCGCTCCGACTTGATAGCGCCAAGCCCTTTAAGCAGTTTTAGAATAGTCTCTGGGCGTAATTCAAATGCTTTGTGGCAAAGCAGGTGAAATTCTGTCACCGCCATCGCCAGTTGGCGGTGCTCATTGGGCACTTTCAGGCGGTCGCAGACATTGGTGACTAGGGGTAAGCCTCGCGCCTCATGGCCCTTGTGGCTGGGTAGTACATGGTCGGGCGTAATACCTTTACCGAGATCGTGCACCAGTACTGAGAATCTTACTGCTGCACTGTTTGATAGCAGCGCAGCCTGTTGTAATGACATCAGTGTGTGGATTCCAGTATCCACTTCTGGATGATAGTCAGCACGCTGAGGGACGCCAAACAGAACATCTACCTCCGGCAGCAGGATCTGTAATGCACCGCATTGACGCAGTACATCAATGTAAATATCTGGCGATTTTTCGCATAGCGCTCGTTCAGTTTCTTTCCAAACCCGCTCGGCGACTAGGTGTTGAATTTCTCCGCTATCGACTATTGATGTCATCAATGCAAGAGTTTCGGGCGCTACTGTGAAACCCAGATGATGGTATCGCGCGGCAAAGCGGGCCACCCTCAGCACCCTCAAAGGGTCTTCGGTAAAGGCATCAGAGATATGCCGCAGTACTCTGTTTTGGAGATCCTGCTGTCCTCCATAGGGGTCAATAAGCTGACCATTGCTGTCCTCTGCCATCGCATTAATGGTCAGATCGCGGCGAACTAGATCATCTTCTAAAGAAATATCTGCTGCGGTATTGAAGGTAAAGCCCTGATAACCATGGCCGGACTTTCTCTCGGTGCGAGCCAGGGCATATTCCTCCCCCGTCTGGGGGTTTATAAAGACGGGAAAGTCCTGACCGACCGGTTGAAAACCCTGCTCTACCATCTGTTCTGGCGAGCCGCCTACAACTACCCAGTCATTTTCATCACTGGGGTAATTTAGGAGCTTATCGCGGACAGCGCCGCCAACGAGGTAGATTTTCATTATAGGTTCCAACGCTTTTACGCATTGTAGGGTGCCGCGGATTCTAGCTCAATCTAAACCGGGCTGTGCCTGAGTATTTTAGGCGGGTTATTGCGAGGCCATGGCTGTAAGCCTAGGGAGGTTGATAATCTCTATTTCTTTTTTGTCACATAGGATCAGGTCAAAGCTCTGAAAACGGCTAAATACCCTGCTGACGGTTTCTACTGTTAAGCCCAGATAGTTGCCAATATCGGCGCGAGACATGGGTAGCCGAAATCTAGTTGCACTTAGATGCTGGCGTTTGAGCCGGTTAGATAGACTGATAAGCAGGCTGGCAACGCGCTCCTCGGCGGAGCTTTTTGCCAACAGCGTGATAAGTTCTTGATCGGCAGTAATTTCTTTGGCCATTAGGCGCATAAAATGCTGCTGTAGCTTTGGCACATTCTGACTGAGCTCTTCAAGCCGTGTGAAAGGAATTTCACAGAGTGCAGTCGTTTCAAGTGCTAGGGTGGTATTCCTATGCTGGTTACTGTGGATACCATCCCAGCCAAAAATTTCGCCGGGGAGGTAAAATCCTGTCACCTGCTCAGAGCCACTGCTATCGGTGCAATAAGATTTCACCGCGCCGCTCCGAATCGCATAAAGAGACTCAAATCTGTCGCCAGCATGAAAAATAAATTGGTTCCTGTGCAGAGGCCGCCGGCGATCAATCGCTGTTTCGAGTCTCGCCAGCGAGCTTGCATCTAGCGTCAAAGGCAGGCACAGGGCACTCATTCTGCATTTATGGCAATTGGTAGGCTGAATACTAAGGCTAGGTGAGCGCATACAAATCCCTGTATTTTAAGTCGATTTAACCTAATTCCTTTGAAATAAGTATAGACGCAGAATTGATCCAAATCATATTGTTGCAGCAAAAGCTGTGGTTTTCCGAAAGTGCACTTCAGAGCCAACTAAACTCAATTAAACAATCTAAAGTGCTTCTTAAGGAGCTGTAATGGAGAATATTCTGGTAGTGTTAGATGGCTCTGATGCGGATGATTTGGCGCTGGGGCAGGCGGCAGAACTCATAAATTTTAGCCAGGGTAAGCTGCATGTGCTGATGACTGTCTATGACCAAATTGAAGAGATGCACAAATATGTCGGCTTTGATAATTTTAAAGACGTTAAACAGCGCATTCTCGATGATGCAGAGAAAAAACTGCGCCTCTTAACCGATCGCTTTAATCTAAATTTTTCATCTAGCATGGCCTGGGGCAAGCGCTGGTCGAGACCGGCGGTAGATAAAAGCAAGCGCATGGGAGGCGACCTCGTCATCAAAGTCTCTGGAGATCAACAGTCTCGCATCTCGAAAATTTTCCGGACTCCCGAGGACTGGAATTTA
The DNA here is from genome assembly GCA_018663035.1 of Porticoccaceae bacterium. GTDB lineage: Bacteria > Pseudomonadota > Gammaproteobacteria > Pseudomonadales > Porticoccaceae > HTCC2207. The sequence goes on along the minus strand of JABJEX010000010.1, from coordinate 15,676 downwards.
CTGCGTGATCTGAAGTGCCCACTGTGGCTGGTCAATAATAATCGGCAGCCACTAGATCGCGTGGTGGTCGCTGTTAATGCTTTAGCAGAGTCAGTGGAGCATCGCGATCTTGATCAGCGAGTAATAGAGGTCGGCTATAATATGGCTCGGGCGCTTAACCTCAGGCTACAGCTGGTCACCGTTATGCCTGACCTTAGCTCTATGGCTCTGGCTACTGCCTATGTGCCGCCGGTGCCTGGTCAGGCTATTTTGTGGGAAGACAGGGGTGAAGAGTTAAGTGCTCGCTGCCAAGAAGTTCTAGAGTCGCAGGCCAAGGCTCTTCCTACGGCGGCTGAGACCTTGGTGCTTAGCGGGAGAGTTGATCTTGAGCTTGCCGATCTGGTTGGCGACAGCGCTCTTTTGGTGCTCGGCAGTGCGGCTGAAAGAGGTCTGGCGGGTAAGTTTATCGGTGATACAGCAGAAAAAGTCCTGCACTATTTGGCCACTGACCTGCTGATTGTGCACTAACAGATCAAGGCCAATTGAGTTAGTTAATAAGGGCGAGACATATGGGTTGCGATTCAACCGGTTACTGGCCCCAAAAATGCCCTGCTAAACGTTACCCGCGCGCGATTTATTTCGTGGTTTTACCCCAGAGTTCTTCAAGTCGTTGGTCGCGACCACAGCGCCAGCGGTAATAATTGTAGCGGCCTGGATTTTTCTTGTAGTAGTCCTGATGGTATTCCTCAGCAACATAAAACTCTGTGGCTTGCGTCAGCGCAGTCCTGATTTGGCCAGCAAACCTGGGCTGAGAATTGAGCTGATCCAGAGATGCTTGAGCGGCGACCCTCTGTTGTTCGTCTAGGTAAAATAATTCACTGCGGTACTGTTGGCCGCGATCACAGAACTGGCCGTTGCCATCAAGTGGGTCCACATTGACCCAAAAATGTGCCAGTAGCTGTTCAAAGCTAATTTCTTTATTGTCAAAGGTGATTGCTACGGCCTCTGTGTGGCCAGAGTTACCAGAGGATACCTGCTTGTAAGTTGGGTTAGAGACATGGCCGCCTATATAGCCAGAAACTACAGTTTTGACGCCATTTAGTTTTTCGAAGTCACTCTCAACGCACCAGAAGCAGCCGCCGGCAAAAATTGCGGTCTTCTCCTCGGCTTGAGCCAACCCAGAGAGACTGAAAACCAGGCTGCAAATCGTGGCAGCACAGAGACTTTTGAATAATCCTAAATAACGCACAGACGCCCTCCGTTAGTGGGTTTGTGTAAACCTAGTACAGTTTGTTTACGTATCACCGGTGAGACTAGTTTGACTCTGAAGAAGACAATAAATTCTCGGGTTGATTTATTCTCTTGACGGGCGTGACATTTGCCCTTATTTTTCGCTTTTTGCACCGTCGGTTCACACAGGTGCCCATGGTTAGGTCTGAGGTTGATGGATGAGTAGTGATCTAGACGATATCGATGATGTAGACGACTTGGATGACTCTGATGAGAGCTCCGATGAGTCGGAGTCAGAGAAGAATCTATCCGATAAAGAGCGGGCTTTAGTCAGCTTGGAAAGCCGTCGTCGTTTAGAGCAAAAGCTTGAAGATGCGCGAATTCAAAAGCAGGTCCAGGAATATGACTTCGATGACGATGACTTCGACTAGTCCCATGCCCTTGTGCTCGTTAAAATTCAGTGGCGCAAATCAAATCGACTAAAGCCAACATCTAATCGCTTATTTTTGGCATAATAGCGCCCGCAGAAATAACCAGGTTGTAAAAATTCCATTGCCCCAATCACCTCTTCTAAAAGTTGCGAGCCTGTCATTTGAGCGCGACGATTGCACCGTCTTCCAGCCAATCAGCTTCTCTGTTGAGGCCGGGGACATTGTGCAGATTGAGGGTGCCAATGGCTCAGGGAAAACTACCCTGTTGAGACTTCTGACGCGTGCTCTGGAAGCCAGTTCAGGCTCAGTGTTCTATGCAGGTGTCGACATTGACCAATGTCTGTACGACTATCGCGAGCAAATTCTTTACCTAGGTCACCAGCCTGGGGTTAAGCTCAATCTCTCTGCTGAAGAAAATCTACGCTGGATGAGTCCGGCCTCGACTGCTCCTGAAGCTATTGTCTCAGCCCTCGCAGATTTGGGCTTGCGAGGTTACGAGGACGTACCCTGTTACAGTCTCTCTGCCGGGCAGCACCGTCGTGTGGCGCTGGCCCGTCTTTTGACATCCAGAGCTCAGATCTGGTTGCTGGACGAGCCCTTTACTGCAATTGATAAACAGGGTGTTGCCTTTCTTGAGCAGTGCATGCAACAACACCTAAATCAGGGTGGAGCTATCTTGGTATCCACTCACCAAGATCTAGCTATAACTGGGGTGCGTAAGATTAGGGTCGAGCCGGCTGACGATGCGGGGGGCTTTTGATGTCCAATGCTCACAACGCAGGTTTCACTGGCTACCTACAGCGGGATCTATTGCTGGCTTACCGGCGCCGCGGCGAGGCTGCTAGTCCGCTGATATTTTTTCTGCTTGTGGCAACCTTAGTGCCTCTGGGTGTCAGCCCGGAAGCTGGGCGGCTCGAACCATTGGCTCCCGGTATTATCTGGGTTATGGCTCTACTGGCAACCCTGCTGTCGACAGAGGGACTTTTTGCCAGTGACTATCAAGATGGTTCGCTCGAACAGATGATTATTGCTCCCCAGCTGCTTGCCATGCCGGTGCTTGGCAAGGTGACGGCACATTGGTTAGTAACAGGGCTTCCTCTGACGCTGGTGTCGCCGATAATTGGTATTATGCTGTCGCTGCCGAGTGACGGGTTTATACCTATGATGGCGAGCTTGGCTCTGGGAACTGGGTGCTTGAGTTTGGTTGGTGCGGTAGGCGCGGCATTGACCGTCTCTCTGCGCAAAGGGGGGCTACTGCTTTCGCTGTTGGTGGTGCCGCTCTACATGCCGGTAATTATTTTTGGCAGTGCCACGGTGCAGGCAGGCATCGACGGTCTAAATTGGTTTGCGCCGCTGGCTATTTTAGGTGCAATGCTGGCCACCGCTGTGGCACTTTGTCCCTTGGCAATAGCAGGTGCCCTGCGATTGGTGAGTAGTAACTAATGATTGATAAAAGGTTTTAAGTACATGGGTTCAGGTCGGGATTGGACATGGTTTCATCGCTTGGGTTCGCCGCGCTGGTTCTACGAGACCACAGGTCGCTGGCTACCATTGCTGTGGGCGGTTACCCTGGCCCTGTTGGTGGTGGGCTTAGTTTGGGGGCTCCTCTATGCCCCGCAGGATGCCAAACAGGGCAATAGCTTCCGAATCATCTACCTTCATGTGCCTGTGTCATTTTTGGCACTAGCTGGTTACTACATCATGGCCATAGCCGGTGCGGTGGGGCTGATATGGAAGATGAAGCTCAGCTACATGGTTATGAAGTCAGCAGCACCCCTTGGTGCAGCTCTGACATTCCTAGCACTGTTTACTGGCGCAGTCTGGGGCAAGCCCACTTGGGGAACCTACTGGGTGTGGGACGCGCGAATTACCTCAATGCTGATACTGCTGTTTTTATATTTGGGTGTGCTAGCTCTGCAGTATGCGTTTCACTCACAGGATACAGGCAACAAAGCTAGCGCCATGCTAGCACTGGTAGGCACCGTCAATATTCCAATTATTTATAAGTCAGTTGACTGGTGGTACACCCTGCACCAGCCAGCCACTATCAAACTGACTTCTGCTCCCAGCATGCATCCGGATATGTTTAAGCCGTTGCTAGTGATGATTTTGGCAATGTACTGTTTTTATGCGCTGGTGCTGATACTCAACACCCGCGTTGAGATCTTGCAGCGGGAACGTAAAACGGGCTGGGTGCGTGACTTGGCTCGCCAAGCTGACACTGGACCAGACAACCAATGAGCATGCAGTTTGAGAGCTTTCAACAGGCTTGGGACATGGCGGGCCACGGCCCCTACGTATGGACAGCGGTATTAGTATCAGTCTTTGTGCTTTGCTGGTTGATGCAGCGTCCATTGGTTCAGCACAGAAAAAGCCTAAACAGCATTGCCGTGCAGATGCGCCGCGAAAAAATGCGCCAAGCGACTAATCCAGAGGAACATAGTTAATGCATCCCATACGAAAGCAGCGTCTTCAGCTGGTAATTCTTTTAGTGGTGGCCTCCACAGTGGTAGTGGGTCTGATCGCCTATATGCTTGGTCAAAATGCTAATTACTTTTATACGCCCGCTCAAATAGCTAGCGGCGAGGCCCCTAAAGGTGTCTATATCCGTGCTGGCGGTATGGTTATAGATGGCTCTGTAGAGCGCTCTGCTGAGTCTTTGGCAGTGCAGTTTGAAGTCAGCGACGGTATCAGTAATTTGCTTGTTCAGTACTCAGGGATTCTTCCCGACCTATTTGCGGAAGGCGAAGCGGCAATTGCCTCGGGCGTGTTGGACGAAAATCAGGTACTTCAGGCTACCGAGGTGCTGGCCAAGCATGACGAGAAATACACGCCGCCTGAGGTTGCTGACGCCATGAATCAAGCCTACAAGCTCAAACAGGAATCTGCTCAATGAGCCCAGAGTTAGGCCATGGGGCATTAATTGTCGCGCTGTTTATCGCTGTGGCTCAGGCCGTGGTGCCTATGCTGGGCTCATTTACTGGCCATCGCAGTTGGATGCGTCTGGGGCATAGTTTGGCTCTGGGACAGTTTGCTTTTTTAGCGCTCTCCTTTGCCTGTCTGGCTCAGGCATTTTTGCAAGATGACTTCTCTGTAGCCTATGTGGCCAATAATTCCAATAGCCTGCTACCCGATCGCTTTAAATTCAGTGCCGTCTGGGGTGCTCACGAAGGTTCGTTGCTACTATGGGCGCTTATTTTAGCCGGCTGGTCAGCTGCTGTGGCATTGTTAAGTCGGCAATTGCCGCTTCAGCTATCGGCGAGAGTGCTGTCAATTATGGGCGTTATTGCGATCGGCTTTACGCTGTTTTTGCTGATGACCTCTAACCCTTTTGAGCGCATTTTGCCGGTGTCTCCCGCTGAGGGCGGTGATCTCAACCCACTGCTTCAAGATTTTGGCCTGATTGTGCATCCACCAATGCTCTACATGGGGTATGTCGGCTTTTCTGTGCCCTTTGCTTTTGCTATTGCCGCCCTGATTGGAGGGCAGTTTGATAGCGCCTGGGCCCGCTGGTCGCGACCCTGGATTAACGTGGCCTGGGCTTTCCTCACCTTGGGTATAGGTCTGGGTAGCTGGTGGGCATACTACGAGTTAGGTTGGGGAGGCTGGTGGTTCTGGGATCCGGTTGAAAATGCGTCATTTATGCCCTGGCTTGTGGGCACTGCACTGGTTCATAGTATTGCTGCCACAGAAAAGCGCGGGGTTTTTAGGAGCTGGACTTTGCTGCTGGCGATCTTCGCATTCTCGCTCAGTTTATTAGGCGCTTTTTTAGTGCGCTCCGGCATTCTTACCTCAGTCCATGCCTTTGCCAGTGATCCAGAACGTGGGGTGTTTATTTTGGCGTTTATTGCCATTGTGATTGGCTTTTCGTTGCTACTGTTTGCCCTGCGTGGTCCGGCTATGCAGAAAGCAGCCGGCTATGGCGCCTGGTCTCGCGAAATGATGCTGCTGGTGAACAATATACTGTTAGTTAGTTCAATGGCGATGATCCTGTTGGGCACCCTGTATCCACTGGTGGCCGATGTATTGGAGTTAGGTAAGATTTCTGTCGGCCCGCCGTATTTTAATTTCTTCTTTGTGCCATTGATGTCGCTACTGCTGCTCTGTGTTGGATTGTCCGCTGTCACTCGTTGGAAGAAAACCGAGTTAGATCTATTGCAGCAAAAAGGTTTTTTCCCCGCCGTTATCAGTCTGGTGTTAGCGCTTGTGGCACCGCTATTTCTTGCGGTCGAGCTGTCGTGGGAGGCTTACTCATTTGGCGCGGTGTTCACCCTGCTGATTTCGTTTTGGGTTATCAGTATGAGTGTTGCTGACCTGCTCAGTAAGCTGGGTGGTAGTCTTACCCGAGCCACTAAATTGTCCGGTAGCTATTGGGGCATGCTCTGCGCTCATATTGGTCTAGCGGTATGTGCCATAGGTGTAGGGTTAAGTTCAATTTACGATGTCCAGCGGGATGTGCGTATGGAGCCGGGCGATCGCGCAGAGGTCTCTGGCTACGAGTTTGAATTTGTTAGTCTCAAGCAGATTCAGGGGCCTAATTACACAGCCTATCGCGGAGAGATCAGGGTTGAATCAAAGGGGCAGTTTATCTCGACGCTATTGCCAGAAAAGCGTGCCTATGCGGCAGGTGGTCAGGTAATGACCGAAGCGGCCATCGATGCTGCTCTTAGCCGCGATCTGTATGTATCTCTCGGCGAGCCGTTGGCTGGCCAAGCCTGGGCAATCCGTCTCTATGTCAAACCCTTTGTGCGCTGCATCTGGCTGGGAGCGCTGCTCATAGCACTGGGCGGAATTATTGCCGCGGCAGACAAGCGTTATCGACGCCGACGCAGAGTGCAGGCGCCCCTAGCCAACGCAGAGGTGGCCCCTCAATGAATAAGATCAGCAGCAGGTTAGCTCTTTTTTTGCCTCTGGGATTATTCGCGGCACTTTCGCTGGTATTGCTAATGGGCCTAGATAAGGACCCCACTGAATTGCCGTCGGCACTGGTCGGTGAGAGGTTCCCAGCATTTGCTCTGCCCGACCTAGAGAATCAAGATGAAATACTCAGTCGCGCAGATATAGAGGGCGAAGTGCTGCTAGTTAATGTCTGGGCTACCTGGTGTTTTGCCTGTCGCATCGAACATCCTCACCTCAATACACTCGCAGAGCAGGGTGTCAAAATTATCGGCCTCAACTATAAAGACCAGCGCAAGCCAGCGAGATTGTGGTTGCTTGAGCGCGGTAATCCCTATGCATTTAATATCTTTGATGCAGAGGGTAGCCTGGGTATAGATCTAGGTGTGTACGGCGCGCCGGAAACCTATCTTGTGGATGCACAGGGCATTATCCGCCATCGTCGTGTGGGTGTGGTTGACCCAAGAATCTGGGCGCAAGAGTTTAGCCAGCTGTATTATGAGCTAACAGGCGAGCGCCCCGAACTCAGTGGTGCGCCATGATTCGCTGGGGTCTGCTGTTGTTGATATTTCAGGCTAACCTGTTGTTGGCCAGTGCAGAAATTGTGCCCTTCAGCGATGAATCGCTGCGGCCCAGATATCAGCAATTGATCGAGGAATTGCGCTGTCCAAAATGTCAGAATCAGAATCTTGCTGATTCTAATTCGCCGATTTCTCAGGATCTTCGTGAACAGGTTAGACGTCTTCTAGAAGAGGACCTGACGGATGCTGAGATCAAGGAATACCTCAAATCGCGCTACTCAGAATTTATTCTCTATCGCCCAGAAGTGAATCAGAATACCTGGCTGCTATGGGCTGCTCCGGTCCTGTTTTTGATAATTGGCATACTGGTGCTCTACCGTCTTTATTTTAATTCTGCCGCTTCGGCTAGAGCTGTAACTCCCGAAAAAAATGGGCTCGACAGTCATAATCAGCAGCGTCTCGATGAGTTGTTACAAGAGAACAGGGACCAACAATAATGGACTTCAGTCTTCTTCTGGGGCTGCTATTTTTAGCAGTCGGCCCTTTTATCCTCTATCCCTTTGTGACAGGTGATAGGGCAAACAATGCGTCTGCTGCTAAGGCCAAAGAAGCGAATATTGCCATATTTCGCGAGCAAGAGGCTCAGCTGCAAAAACAGCTCGATAATTGCGAAATTAAGCCCAGTGATTTCGATCAGCTAGTAGCCGATGCTCAGCAGTTACTGTTAAATAATACAGAGGCAAGGCTATCCACTGAGGTCGCGACAAAATCTGCGTTGGGTCTATGGTTGTTGCCTCTGCTGCTGTTGGCAATTCCGCTTCTAAGCCTCTTAACATACGAGCGGCTGGGTGCAGGGCCAGACGAAGAGATACGCCAACTTATGGACGAGGGCGCGCAGTTTGCTCCAAATACGCCGGCCTTTTTAAACTGGCGCGCCAAGCTCGATCAGGCCGTTGCCCAGCGGGTTGAGCAGAGCCCGGAAAATATGTATTACTGGGCCCTGCTAGCGCAGAGTGCTATTGCCGAGGGCGACCTTGTCAGCGCCAGTCAATATTTTGCAGCGGCTCTAGAGGTGCAGCCCGAGGATGGCTTTTTGCTTGCACAGTATGCTGAGACGCTATTTCTGGTAGCCGGTAATCGCTTTACTCCTGAGGTAGAAGCCGCCATGGATCGCGCCTTTGTGGTTGACTCAAATAATCCCACCATACTCGGGCTCAAAGGAATTCAGGCCTTTGAGCGGCAACAGTTATCCCTGGCTATCACCTATTGGCAGGGGGCGCGGCAGGGGCTAGACCCCAACAGTCCAACCTCTCAGGCACTGCTGACCGGTATTGAGCGTGCCAACAGTCTTCTGGGGCAGCCTACCAATCAGCCGCAGACACCAGAGCTCACTAGCGTGCAGATATTAGTCAGCCTAGACCCCAGTATTACCTTTACAGAGGATCAACAGGTGTTTGTTGCTGCTGTCCGTCCCACCGGGGCACCCATGCCTCTGGCAGCAAAAAAGCTCAGTGTGGCGGAGTTACCAGCACTGGTTACCCTGAGTGACCGAGACTCACTTATGCCGGGGCAGAACCTGTCATCGGTGAGCAGTTTTAAATTGGTCGCTCGGCTGTCCAACTCAGGTTCGGCGACCCCGCAATCTGGAGACTGGGAGGCGCTATCCGAGGAGATTGAGTCCGGCTCCCTCGACGGCCAAATTGAGCTGCTAATCAGCCGCCAGCGCCCCTGATCCGCCGATCTTGGGCAGTGGTTTTTCCGCTGCCCGGTTTATTTCCCAAAGTAAATGCCACAAACCCTGATTTACTGTTTTGCGCAGCGCCCAGACTGTGTAGAATTGGCCGCTAACTATTAAGCAAACCGCGGCCAGTTGACTGGGCCCACGACCATTAGAAACGAATAATCATGCGGCTTAAATCGATCAAATTAGCTGGCTTCAAATCTTTTGTTGACCCCACCAGCGTCAATTTCCCCAGTAATCTCTCTGCTGTTGTAGGCCCAAACGGCTGTGGTAAGTCCAATATTATCGATGCAGTGCGCTGGGTTATGGGTGAAAGCTCGGCCAAGAACCTGCGCGGCGAGTCAATGTCTGATGTTATCTTCAATGGCTCTGGCGGGCGCAAGCCAGTGGGACAGGCCTCGATTGAGCTGATATTTGATAACTCTGACGGCCGCATTGTTGGTGAATACGCCTCCTATAACGAGATTGGCATCAAGCGCAAAGTTACCAGAGATGGTCAATCCAACTACTATCTCAATGGCAACAAGTGTCGCCGCCGAGATATTACCGACATCTTCCTAGGTACGGGCTTGGGCCCTCGCAGTTACGCCATTATTGAACAGGGCATGATCTCTCGACTGATTGAGGCCAAGCCAGATGAGCTGCGCGTGTATATTGAGGAAGCCGCTGGTATTTCAAAATATAAAGAGCGTCGTCGGGATACCGAAGGGCGCATCCAGCGCACCATGGAAAATCTCGAGCGACTCACTGATATTCGCGACGAACTGGGCCGCCAGTTAGGGCGGCTAGAACGCCAGGCCAAGGCTGCCGAAAAATACGCCGAATTCAAGAAGGAAGAGCGCCAGACGTCGGCAGAGCTACTTGCGTTAAAGTGGCGTGGTTACAACGCGTCGGCCACCGAGCAAAAGCAAAAAATAGGCAACCTTGAAATCGAACAGGAAAAAATCATTGCGCAGCGCAATGCCTGTGACAGTGCCATTGAAAAACTGCGTTCGGAGTTTACTGACCACAGCGACGCCTTTAACGAGGTGCAGGCACGGTTTTACAAGATCGGCGGCGATGTTGCCCGCATTGAGCAGGCTATAGAGCACGCTCAGCAGCGCGCCCAAGAGCTGCATAAAGATCTCGAACAAACAGAGCGCAATTTCAGTGAGGCGGAGCAACATTTAAATGCTGATCGTCAGAAAGAGACTGGTTGGGCCGCGGAGTTTTCAGAGCTGACGCCAGCTTTGCAAGAAGCTAGAGCGGCCGAAGCGATCTCTTCAGAGGCTTTGCAGGCCGCAGAGCAGGCAATGCAGAGTTGGCAGCAGGCCTGGGATGAATTTAATCAAAAGTCCGCAAGTCCGAGGCAGCAGGCAGAGGTGCAGCAGTCGCGTATCCAGCATTTGGAACAGTTGATGCGCCGTCTCACCGAGCGCCAGCAAAGTCTAGCCAACGAGGCCAGCAGTTTCCAAGCCAGTCCCGCTGAAGAAGAAATGGCGACCATTCAGGCAATGTTGGATGAGGCAGAGTTGTCGCGCGAAGCTATTGATAAGCAGCGTCGAGATAACAGCGACGAAATAGCCGCTCTGCGTGAAGAAGAAAAGCAAGCTGCCGCTGAGCACAACGATGCTCGCAGTCGCCAGCAGACACTCAAAGGACGTCAAGCGTCCCTGCAAGCGCTGCAACAGGCGGCAATGGGCGATGACGCCGAAAAACAGTGGCTGTCAGCCAAAGGTCTAGGCGATAAGCCGCGCCTAGCAGACTCGGTAAAATCTGCCGATGGATGGGAAGTTGCTGTTGAGACTGTGCTGGGGAGTTATCTGCAGGCAATTGCTGTTGATGATATCGCCAGTTCTGCTGCACTTTTGCAGGACTTTAAAAAGGGTGAGTTGTTACTGATTTCAAACACCAGTACTGCCAACGAATCTGGCAATAAAGGGCGTCTGCTGCGCGATCTGGTTGAGGGTGACGCCGCGCAGAGTTTAATGGGTAATATCTATGCAGCTGACAGTTTAGAAGACGCCTTAAAACTTCAGCCTTCGCTCTCAGCCGTTGAGTCTGTAGTCACAAGGGAGGGAATCTGGCTTGGCAATAATTGGCTGCGTGTCGCCAGAGATAAAGATGCCACCGCTGGCGTACTTAAACGCAAGCAGGAACTTGAGTCTATTGGCTCAGAAATGACTCTGCTAGAGGCGCGTATCGGAGAGTTGGAAGCCACTAGACATAATAATGAGCAGCGTTTGCAAAACCTTGAAGCCATGCGTCAAGAAATTGCTAGTAACGTGGCTCAGCAGCAGAGCAACTATGCTGAACTGCGCTCTAAACTCAGTGGTTTTGAAGTGCAGATAGAGCAGTACAAGGCTCGTAAAGAGCGCGCCGAGACTGAGCTTGCGGAGGTGCAGCAGCAGAGCGAAACCGAGCAGGAAAATCTCAGCGCCGCGCGAGTTATTTTGCAAGAGTCGATTGAAAAAATGGAAGCGGACACATTACAGCGCGAAGTACTAATTGGTCAGCGCGATCAATGCCGCACCGAACTGGATGCTGTTAGGCAAACTGCCCGTCATGAGCGTGACCGCAGCCAGGAGTTGGCGATGCGTGAGAGTGCCCTCAACACCCAGCTAGCCAGCATTCGCGAAGGTATCGCCCGTCTTGAGACTCAGGTAGAGCGACTGCAGGAGCGTCGCGAACAGCTTCGCGAAGCATTCAATATTAAAGAAGACCCCACTGAGGGCCACAAAATTGAGCTTGAGGCGCAGCTGGAAGCTCGAGTGTTAGTAGACGCTGAGTTAACTGAGGCGCGCGCAAAGGTTGAGTCTACAGAGCACCAGATGCGCGAGCAGGAAAAGCTCCGCGGCGAGCTTGATGGCGAGGTACAGGAAACCCGCGGCAAGCTGGAAAAACAGCGTATCTCCGCACAGGAAATCACCACTCTCAGCCGTACTATCGAAGAGCAGATCGTCGAGAAACAGGGCAACCTTGAAACTCTTCTTGAGAGTCTTGCCGAGGACGCTGCGCTGGTAGACTGGGAAGAGCAGTTGCAACTTTTAAGCAACCGTATCCAACGTCTTGGGCCAATCAATCTGGCGGCCATTGACGAGTATAAGATCGAATCGGAGCGCAAGGATTACCTAGATCAACAAAATGCTGAGTTGGAAGATGCGCTGCGCACCTTGCAGACTGCCATTCAAAAAATTGATCGCGAGACGCGCACCAGATTTAAGGAAACTTTTGAACTGGTCAATGGGCACATTCAGGAACTATTCCCTAAATTGTTCGGTGGCGGCCATGCCTATCTTGAAATGACCGGTGAAGATCTACTCAACACAGGGGTTACCCTGATGGCCAGACCGCCGGGCAAGAAAAATTCATCTATTCACCTACTGTCCGGTGGCGAAAAAGCTATGACCGCCATTGCGATGGTATTTTCGATCTTTAAATTGAATCCGGCGCCTTTCTGTATGCTGGATGAGGTAGATGCTCCGCTGGACGACGCCAATGTTGGGCGCTACGCCAATATGGTCAAGGAGATGTCCGATCAGGTGCAGTTTATCTTTATCACCCATAACAAAATTTCCATGGAAGCTGCCAATCAGTTGATGGGTGTTACCATGCATGAACCAGGTGTTTCTAGGCTGGTGACAGTAGATGTTAATCAGGCAGCGGCATTGGCCGAGGCCTGATAGTTTTTGTTTGGCAAAGAATAATTACAAACAGATAAAAAACTTTGCTTTTTTATATGGCGAACTACAATAACCAAAGTTTAATTAAAAGTTGAGCTCTCGTCTGATATGGATTTTTTTGGCCCTCGCGAAATTTTAGTCGTTGTTTGTGTGCTAGTCTCTCTAGCCATCCTGCTCGATGGTATGCGTCGCGCAAAGCGCAATAGATACGAAAAGCTGCAGATGTCTTCACGAAAAATGAAGCAGATTTCAGATGCTGAGACCGAGGTAGATGACGCCTTTGCCGATTCGCAGTTCCCCTCGGGTGGCTCTCGAGTGGTGGGTATTCGCGATGAAGCTGATATCCAGCATGTTGAAGACAGTCTGCGTCGTTCCAGTGACGCCATGGATTTTAATTTTTCTCGCAAGCCTCAGCAGGAGCAATTCGACCTTGATAACAGTATTTTTGAACGGGAGCGCGCAGAGCTAAATCGACGCGCAGCTGCAGAGGCTGATCAGTTGCAAAAAAAGGCTGAGGCCAAAGCTGACGCCAGCTCGAAAGACATGCCTCAGGAGGTGCTGGTGATGCACCTAATGGCCAACAAGGGCGAAACCATTAATGGCCAGAAACTATTAGATCAGGTATTGATTGCTGGCTTACGTTTTGGCGGGCGAAAAATCTTCGATCGCCATATCAACGACGATGGCTCTGGCGAGGTGTTGTTTAGTCTGGCCAATGTGGTGAACCCTGGCACCTTCGATCTAAATACTATTGCTGAGATGGAAACGCCTGGAGTGACATTGTTTATGCCTCTCGATGATTTAAGCGATCCAGTTTCAGCTTTCGATACTATGGTCGACGCAGTGGACAGCTTGGCGGCAGGCCTGCAGCTAAATGTAATGGACGAATCTCGAAGCTCGATGACCAAACAAACTATTGACCATTATCGTCAGCGAGCTCGTACTGTGTCATTCCGGCGCGAACAGAGCAGCTGACAACCAACGGCGACATTTCATGGCAAATATTCCAGAGCACGTTCTCAGTGAGTATGAACGTCTCAAGGACGAGTTAAACCAGCATAACCACCGTTATTATGTATTGGACGATCCCGCTGTTCCCGATAGCGAGTATGACCGTCAGATGCGTCTTCTTCAGGATCTCGAGCAGCGGTATCCGACACTTTTGACTCCGGATTCACCCAGTCAGAGAGTCGGCGGTGTCGCGCTGACAGCCTTCACTCAGGTGCGTCATGACATTGCTATGCTGTCACTGGACAATGCCTTTAGTGATGCTGAGCTCGAAGACTTTGATCGCAGAATCAAAGATCGCCTCAATTACGCTGCCCAGGAGCAGGCCCCTGAGATTGAGTTTGCCTGTGAGCCTAAGCTGGACGGTGTTGCGGTCAGCTTGCTGTATCTCGACGGTTTGCTAGTGCGCGGTGCCACAAGAGGGGATGGCATGGTGGGTGAGGATATCACCGCCAATGTGCGCACCATTAACAGTATCCCACTGAAGCTGGTGGGGGAAAATATTCCTGAGCTACTAGAGGTTAGGGGAGAGATATATCTGCCCCGCGCTGGGTTTGATGCCCTTAATGCTAAAGCTATAAATGCAGGTGATAAAACCTTTGTCAATCCGCGCAATGCGGCTGCTGGTAGCTTGCGACAGCTTGATTCAAAAATAACGGCCAGTCGGCCATTAGAAATGTGCGCTTACAGTGTCGGACAGTTTCAGGCACAGACTAAGCCTGATACTCATCTAGCTATGCTCAGTGCTCTGCGCAACTGGGGCTTTAAAATTAATCAGCATGTTGAAGCCGTAGTGGGTGTAGCTGACTGCCAAGATTACTATAGTCGCCTAGCCGAGCGTCGCGACAGTTTGGCCTACGATATTGATGGCATCGTCTACAAGGTCAACGATCTACATCTGCAACAACGACTTGGTTTTGTGGCCAAGGCACCTCGCTGGGCCATAGCAAGAAAATTTCCCGCCCAGGAAGAAATGACAAAACTGCTGGATGTAGAGTTTCAGGTTGGTCGCACCGGTGCAGTGACTCCCGTGGCACGTCTTGAACCGGTCTTTGTTGGGGGTGTAACCGTTAGTAATGCGACTCTTCACAATGGTGATGAAATTAAACGTCTGGGAATCTGCATTGGTGACACTGTGATTATTCGCCGCGCTGGTGATGTGATTCCACAGGTCGCGAAGGTAATTCTGGAAAAACGACCAGCTAATGCTCAGCCCATTGTCTTTCCTGAGCGATGTCCTGTCTGTCAGTCGTCTGTTAGGCGTGCAGAGGGCGAGGCTGTGGCGCGCTGCTCTGGAGGGCTATTCTGTGGCGCCCAGATAAAACAGGCAATCAAACATTTTGCATCTCGCAAGGCGATGGATATAGACGGGCTCGGAGATAAATTGGTCGATCTGTTGGTTGATCAGAATGTTATATTCTCTGTCGCCGATCTCTATGATCTCAGAGCTGAACAGTTAGTTGGCCTAGAGCGCATGGCCGACAAGTCTGCCGCTAACCTAGTGGCGGCCATAGAAAGCAGCAAGCAGACAAGCTTGGCAAAGTTTTTATATGCACTAGGTATTCGCGAAGTGGGCGAGGCAACGAGTCAAACGCTGGCGAATAATTTTGGATCCCTAGAGGCCGTCGCCGCTGCAGATGCAGATCAGTTGCTGGAAGTGGACGACATCGGCCCGGTAGTGGCGCGCCATATAGTGAATTTTTTCCGCAACCCAGATAACGTCTCCATTATTGAGGCGCTGCGAGCTGCTGGTGTAAATTGGCCCGATATAGATCAGAATGCTCAGGTGTCGCAGCCACTAAAAGGTCAGACCTGGGTGTTGACTGGTGGTATGGAAATGCTCAGCCGCGCCGAGGCTAAGGACAGGTTGCAGGCCCTGGGCGCTAAGGTGGCCGGGTCGGTGTCTGCCAAGACCTCTCAGGTGGTGGCTGGCCCGGGAGCGGGATCAAAGTTGGCCAAGGCCCAGTCTCTGGATATCCCGGTAATGGACGAAGCTGAGTTTTTACTGTTTTTAAACAACACTGAGTAACTGATACAGACATAGGAGTGGCACATTGAAAAAGGATTTTCAAGCTGAGTCGGTAGTCTACGGATGCATCAAGCATATTACGGCCAGTGACGGTCTTGAGCACAAACATAGCAACCGTAGGGCTCTGTTGGGTTTGCCTTCAGTAGAGTCGTGGAGCCTAGTCAACCGCGAGATGTTTG
>JABJEX010000009.1 GCA_018663035.1 Porticoccaceae bacterium | reverse complement strand
CCATTAATCTCTGCATCACCCCAACTGAAGCTGCGCCGCCATTTAGCCGACACCGAGTTAAACTCTCCGCCCTGGGTGGTAATGCTGTGTCGCGACGAGCTGCCATCTATGCTGTCGATATTAAGCTCACCTGCACTAAATCTTGCCTCCACAGCATCACCATTATTTAGATGGCCCAGCAGGCCAATGCTGGTAATTTTTGAATCGTTGTCCCAGGTAGCGCCAATTACCCTGCCCTGATATCTGTAGCCTGTCCTATAGATACTATGGTTATAAAGAATGTTGTAATGGCTGAAGTAGCTGACTGTCGAAGTGTTGTCATGCTCAACAAATAATCGACCCTGAAAACTGTCTGTATCTATAGATCTTTTAAATCCGTATTGTCTAGAGCTACGCGATGGTAGCGCACCGGATTCATCTTCACCCACGGTTTGAGCGTAGATCGAGCCGTCTATCCAGGGCAGGTTCCAGTTGATATCTATGGCGCCTAACTGGTTGCCGGGCTCAGTCAGCCTGCACTGAGCTGTCTCGCAGTTATCAGAGATTCCGGTCGCTAATTCAAAAAAGCTTTTGAAACTTTCAGGCCTTCCCTCACCGCCCCATTGCGCGGTGCGACGTAGGTTGATCTCCAAAGACGGGACGGGCCTAAAGCCAAGGGTCATACCCACCAATTTGGCATCATTGATAAATCGTTCATCATCCAGTTGTGAAATAAAGGCACTGGTGGTCCAGGGGCCCAGCCATTCTAAGATGGGCAATTGCGAGGCCTCAGAATAATTTCTTTGCAGGGTTAATCCCGGTGCAGGCCGTGAATTATTGGACAGTATCAGGCTGCTGTTCCAACCCGGCCCCCACCATCTTTCTATATTGCCCGCCAATCCAATCCAGTTGCCCCATATAAAGGCAAAGTAACTGTTGTCGTAATGGGTCTCTTCGCTATCCCAGGGGCTATTAACCTGAGTAACTTCGAGATTGTAGGCAAAGTGCTGACTGATTCCAGAGCGCCCTAGTGAGACTGAAGCTTTATCGCGAGCACTGTCTCCAAAGTGTCTAAACAGCTGTGTTTCGCTGGCCACAGATACCTTTGCCGATAAATTACTCTGGCCCGGTCTGGTCGCCCTATCCCCCGCAGCGATTACTCTTGCATGGCTAGCTTGGAGTTGCGGCTGCCGTTTAACGTCAAAGGACTGCAGATCATCGAGAATACCAACCCACATAAGCGGCCAGGTATTGATCGGCACCTTAACTACACCCGCGTCGGCAAGCCGCTCGATATCCAAGCGCAGATCTTTATCACGCATATCCAGCCATGGCTGGGCAACCGCGGCCGACGAGGCCACTGAAAGCATTGTCAGCAGCCAGACACAGAGGCATTTGAGCAGAGAATTATTTTTTATTGTGGTCATTATTTTAAGTTGCTCACTGCAGCAGCTCCAAGTGCTAGCTGATAGATTATTTGGCTCGCCTCAGCCCATACCGCCAGGCCATCTTTGCGGTCCAGATCTAGCGGCACCACCACCGTGTCACCCGGCTCTATCGGGAAACGCCGGCGGCTCAACCACCCCGAACTCTTGGGTAGAACAACAGATCCATCCGCCTTAACTATGTAGATGCGCTTACCATCAGCGCGCGAATTAGGCCCGCCACTTAAATCAATATAATCACGAAAATCAAAACGCGGCTGAAATACATGTGCAGTAGGCTGCTGTACTTCCCCCAACACAGTTACCTCTTGAGTATACTGAGGAATAATCAGGACATCACCATCTTTGAGTTGAATGTCATCTTGGGTGCCTTCCATAATTCCTGGGAGCTCTATCACCAAACGCCCCAGAGCCTCTGTGGAACTGAGTTCATCCAGCAATTTTTTAGCGTCTTTTAGGTCACTCGATTTCCCTTCATTTATTCGCTCAATACCTGCAGTAGCCAGCTCTGCCTTGAGACGCTCCTGAAGCTCTTCAAGTTGCTTTTGCTCCTGTAGCTTCAGGCTTTCACGCAAGAAGACAGCAGCCTTACTGTGCGCTAAATCTGTGAGCCCTCCCGCTCGAAGAATAACGTCGGAAAGCGTCTCACCGCGCGCAAAACTGTAGACGCCGGGGAACTGAACCTCTCCTT
>JABJEX010000084.1 GCA_018663035.1 Porticoccaceae bacterium | reverse complement strand
TTTCGGCTGCGCCTATGCTGTGCCAGATGGAGGTTGAGGTAGCCTTCTTTGGCCATGTCAAAACAGTGGTTGTTGTCGCAACTAAAGGATTTCTGCCTGTCACTGGCAACCAATTCTAGTGGCGTACCACAGCTTGGACACTTGAAGTTAGCCTCAGACAATGAGGTGGATTCTGGCTTGAAGGCTGGATAAGAAAAACTAGACAAACTGATGCTCGATAGAGGTAACTAATCCGGTAGCTTACGTTGATCACCTACTTTGTTCCAGCGCAAAAAAAAGCTGGGCACCCGCCCAGCTTTCTCAAGGTATAGGCCTGAGGTTAAAACAGCCCGACAACCTCACCATTATCATCTATAGCGATATGGTTAGCCGCTGGTATCCTGGGTAATCCCGGCATTGTCATAATATCTCCGCAGACCACCACAATAAAGCCCGCGCCAGCGCTCAATCGCACCTCGCGGATTGCCATCACATGATCTGTAGGGGCACCTTTGAGGTTCGGATCGGTGGAAAAGCTATACTGAGTCTTTGCAATACACACTGGGAAATTACCGTAGCCGCTGTCCTGTAGGCTGCGGATTTGATCTCGGATTTTTTGGTCGGCGATAATATCGTCAGCGCGATACAGTCTTGTGGCTACGGTTTTGATTTTGTCCCAAATAGGCATTTCGTCGGGATACAGGGGCGCAAAGCTCGCTGCGCCACTGTCAGCAATGCTGGCTACTTCATGGGCTAGCTCCTCTGTGCCTGCGCCACCATCGGCCCAGTGTGTGCACTCAATCGCCTTGACGCCATTAGCTGCGGCTATCTGTTTGATTAGAGCGATTTCATTGTCAGTATCCAATGTAAAGCGGTTGATACCCACTACCACCGGCACGCCGAAAGATTTTACATTTTCAATATGGCGGACTAGGTTGACGCAGCCATCGCGCAGAGCCTCTAGATCTTCCTTATCTAGATCTTCTTTGCTGACGCCGCCATGCATTTTAAGCGCTCTGGTAGTGGCGACAATCACTGCTGCATCCGGCGCCAAGCCAGCCGAGCGGCATTTGATATCAAAGAATTTTTCTGCTCCTAAATCTGCGCCAAAGCCGGCCTCGGTCACCACATAGTCGGCCATTTTTAAGCCCGCCTTTGTGGCAATCACTGAATTACAGCCATGGGCTATATTGGCAAAAGGCCCGCCGTGAATAATTGCGGGATTATTTTCTAACGTCTGTACCAGATTGGGTGCTAGGGCATCTTTCAGCAGTACGCTCATTGCACCTGTGCCAAGAATTTCGCTGGCATGGACTGGTTTGTGATCTCTGGTATAGCCCACGACGATTTTATCTAGACGCGCTTTCAGGTCGTCGATGTCGTTTGCTAGACAAAAGATCGCCATGACCTCAGATGCCACAGTGATATCGTATCCTTCCTGTCGAGGGAATCCGTTGCCAGGGCCGCCAAGACCACAGTTGATGCTGCGCAGCGCACGATCATTCATATCGGCTACGCGCTTCCATACAATGCGTCGAGCATCGAGTTCGAGGCTGTTGCCCCAGTGGATATGGTTATCAATAAGCGCCGAAAGCAGGTTGTGAGCTGCACCAATAGCATGGAAGTCACCAGTAAAGTGCAGATTAATATCTTCCATAGGAACTACCTGAGCATAGCCGCCACCTGCCGCACCACCTTTCATACCGAAGCAGGGGCCAAGACTAGGTTCGCGCAGGCAGACCAGCGCTTTTTTGCCAATCCGATTGAGACCGTCGGTGAGACCAACAGAGGTCGTAGTTTTACCCTCACCTGCAGGGGTGGGTGTAATGGCGGTAACTAGAATCAGTTTGCCGTTGGGCTTGCTGTCTAGTGTTGCTATATGCTCTGGGTCGATTTTGGCTTTCGTTCTGCCATAGGGGATTAGGGCACTGTCGGGAATGCCGAGTTTTGCCGCAATCTCACCTATTGGCTGGGTCTTAGCCTGGCGTGCAATTTCGATGTCGCTCATTGGTTTTCTCCAAGAATTATACAAACAGCAGCGGCTGAAAAATTATTGTTATTTGGTGCCCTGCTAATTACCCGACATCTTCCTTTTCCCTTCCGTTTTGTG
The DNA here is from genome assembly GCA_018663035.1 of Porticoccaceae bacterium. Taxonomy (GTDB): domain Bacteria; phylum Pseudomonadota; class Gammaproteobacteria; order Pseudomonadales; family Porticoccaceae; genus HTCC2207. The sequence continues at coordinate 6,112 of JABJEX010000084.1, read as the reverse complement.
GCGTTCTCAGACCGGCGGTAGCTGTCGCAAAAACGACCGAAGATCAAGTTATAGACCATGGCGTTTTCAGGCACAAGGCGGTCGTAATTGCATGATCTGAGATTGGGCTCCGTAGGTACACTGCCGTATTACTTTCCAGAGAGTTCCTTATGAAAACAACAGCAAAAGTCGTGGTGATTGGTGGTGGAGTTGTGGGTGTTAGCACCCTTTATCATCTCGCTAAAAAAGGCTGGAACGACGTCGTTTTGTTAGAGCGAAAAGAGCTTACCTCTGGCTCTACTTGGCATGCTGCTGGTCTGCTGCCGCTGTTCAATATGAGCTACTCAGTCGGTAAGTTGCATCAATACTCAGTGGATTTTTATCACGAGTTAGAAAAAGAAACAGAACAGAATGTTGGCTTTAGCGTGGTCTCTAACATTCGTCTGGCGGCCAATCAGGATCGTATGGATGAGTACAGGTACTACTCTGGAGTGGCGCAAACTGTGGGTGTGGAGGTCAACTTCCTGACCCCAGAACAGGTCAAGGAAGCCTGGCCCATGTGTGATACTGACGGAATTATTGGTGCCATTCAGCACCCAGACGATGGCTATATTCAGCCTGCTGATCTCACTCAGGCGTTGGCTAAAGGAGCCCGTGCTAGAGGTGCAGAAATTTATCGCAATACAGTGGTTTTGGATCTCGAGCAGCAGCCGGATGACAGCTGGATTGTAAAAACTGATAAAGGTGATATTCACTGTGAGCACGTAGTTTCCTGTACAGGTAACTTTGCGCGTAAAACCGGCGAAATGGTCGGTTTGGATATTCCAGTGATTCCTGTGGAGCATCAGTACATTGTTACCGATCCCCATCCAGATGTTCTGGCGCGCAAAGCGGCAGGTCTGCCCGAGCAGGCGGTTCTGCGAGAGTCCGATGCCGGCTACTATCTGCGCGAAGAGGCGGGTGGATTTATTCTTGGGCCCTACGAAGAGGGCGCTCCCTGTTGTTATGTTGATGGCCCCAGTGATCAGTCTGAGTACGAACTGTTTAATGGTGATCTCGATCGTCTCATGCCTCACATCGAGGCCTGTATGAATCGAGTGCCAGCGTTTGCCGAGGTGGGCGTCAAGACAGTCTACAACGGTGCCATTGCCTACACGCCAGATGGTAACCCCATCGTTGGTCCAGCCTGGGGGCTAAAGAACTTCTGGCTCAATGAAGGACATAGTTTTGGTATTACTGCAGCCGGTGGAGCGGGTTGGCAGCTCGCCGAGTGGATTGTAGATGGTGAGCCTACTGTCGATATGATGGGCGTAGATCCCCGTCGTTTTGGACCCTATGCCAGCCGCGGTTATCTGCGCTCCAAAAACGAAGAAGCTTACGATCACGTTTTTAAAAACCACTATCCAGACGAAGAGCGCAGCGCAGCTCGACCGCTTAAAACATCGCCCTGCTACGATCGCATGAAGGCCCTAGGCGCTGTATTCGGTACAGTGTATGGCTGGGAGCGCCCCAACTGGTTTTCACCAGCTGATTACAGTCTCTCGGATGCTGACTTAGACAAGCCAGATACTCTGTGGAATAAAAATCATTCCAGTGCCCTGGATGATGGTCGCATTGTTGAGAAGAACTCTTTCCGTCGCTCTAACTATTTTGATTTTGTCGGCCAGGAGTGTCGTCACGTCAATGAGAAGGTGGGGCTTTTGGATATGTCAGCCTTTTCCAAGGCAACAGTGACTGGTCATGGCGCTGAGGCCTGGCTGAACAGTATAGTGGCCAACAAGGTGCCAGTAGGTGTTGGTCGAATTGGTCTGTGCCATATGCTCTCTAAAAATGGCGGTGTGCGCGCGGAATTTACTATCTACAAACGCGCCAAAAATAGTTATTACCTAGTTTTTGCCGGAGCGCAGGAGCGGCATGACTGGGACTATCTAACCAAGTTGGCACCCCGAGATGGATCGGTTAACTTGCAGAAGATCACCACTCAGATGGGTGTGCTGGTTTTGGCTGGGCCAAAGTCCCGAGACGTGCTTCAAAAGCTTACCGATACCGATCTCTCGAATGAAAACTTTAAGTGGCTGACCGGTAAGTCGATCAATGTGGGTTACGCTCAGGCAGAGGCGCTGAGGGTTAACTTTGTTGGTGAGCTGGGTTGGGAGCTACATCATCCAATTGAGATGCAGAACTACATTTTTGACGAGCTCATGAAGGCCGGGGCCGAGTTTGATATCAAGCCATTTGGTATTAGGGCCATGGACAGCATGCGACTCGAAAAGTCCTATCGATTGATCCCAAGAGAGATGTCTATCGAATACTCTGCACTGGAGTCAGGTTTAGATCGCTTTGTGAAACTAGATAAAGACTGTGATTTCGTGGGTAAGCAGGCTCTGCTTGCCTGGCAAGAGAAAGGTTTTGCCAATAGCTTTGTTACGCTGGAAGTGAAAGATGTTAAAGATGCAGATGCACGTGGTTCAGAGGGTATCTACAAGGATGGCCAGCTGGTTGGGCGTGCAACATCCGGTGGCTTTGGCTTTCGCGTCAACAAGTCTCTGGCGTTAGGTTTGGTTAAGACTGCCTTTGCAGAAATCGGTAACGAACTTGAAATAGAAATCCTTGGCGAGCGGTATGCTGCCGAGGTTATCGAAGAATCACCCTTCGATGCTGAAAATAATTGCCTGCGAGCCTAGGCTATAGAGTCGTCGTGAACTGGCACCCCTAGGTCGCAGAATTATATGCGGTCTGGGTTAAAGGAGCACAGACTGCCGCCGGCAAAAGAGTCGCTAAAAGAGAGAATTGAATTCTCCAAATGGATAAAAATTATGACTGAGAGAACTGGACGAAGAAGAGCAGGAAGAGAGGGCGGTGGTCGTGAGGGACGCCGTGTAGCACGCGAAAATAGCGTGGTTAAACAGGCGGCGTTTATCGAGCGCAAAATTCCCTATCTCGAATATCTCTCCGAAGAGAGCCTTCAGCTTATTGAAGATAACGCGGATATTCTGCTGGAAGAGATTGGTATCGATTTTCTCGATGATCCTGAAGCTCTGGATATGTGGCGAGAGGCTGGAGCCGATGTTCAGGGTACAAGAGTTCATTTCCCCAAGGGTCTCTGTCGGTCTATTATTCAGGCCAGTGCCCCGGCTGAGTACGTGCAACATGCTCGCAACCCGGAGCGCAACGTCATTATTGGTGGCAAGCGGACTGTGCTCGTTCCTGCCTATGGGTCTCCCTTTGTTCATGACATAGACAAAGGTCGTCGTTACGCGACCATCGAAGATTTTAACAATTTTGTAAAGCTGGCCTATATGGCGCCGGGCATGCACCATTCTGGTGGCACAATCTGTGAGCCAGTTGATCTGCCGGTTAACAAGCGCCATTTTGATATGGTGTACAGCCATTTTAAATACAGCGACAAGCCGCTGATGGGCTCTGTGACTCACTACGAGCGCGCTCAGGATTCTGTGGATATGGCCAAACTGGTATTTGGCGATGAGTTTGTCGACCAGAACTGCGTTATGACCAGTCTGATTAACGTTAACTCTCCTATGACCTATGACGCCACCATGTTGGGGTCGCTAAAGGTCTACGCGCGCAACAATCAGGCCACGGTGATTTCGCCGTTTATTCTCGCTGGTGCCATGTCGCCCGTAACTACCGCCGGTACTGTGACTCAGATTCTCGCTGAGGCTTTGGCAGGTATCGCCTTCACCCAGCTCTGTCGTCCCGGGGCACCGGTAATTTTCGGTACCTTCGCAGCAGCTGTGTCCATGGCAACTGGAGCGCCGACTTTTGGTACTCCAGAACCAAGTCAGGTTATCTATGCCGCTGCCGCATTGGCTCGTCGTCTAGGCGTGCCCTTCAGAAGTGGTGGCGGGCTCTGTGGTTCGAAACTTCCAGACGCGCAAGCGGCCTACGAAGCAGCCAATACCCTGCAAACCAGCGCACTGGCTGGAGTCAACTTTATGCTGCACACCGCAGGTTGGCTTGAAGGTGGTCTGGCCATGGGCTACGAGAAATTTATTATGGATTGTGACCAGGCGAGCATGATCGCTGTACTTCTTGGCGGCATGGATATGTCTGAGAATGGTCAGGCTCTGGATGCAGTTCGCGAAGTGGGGCCGGGCAAACACTACCTAGGCTCCGCCCACACCCTGAGAAATTTTGAAACCGCTTTCTACCGCTCTACCGTAGCTGACAACAATAGCTACGAACAGTGGCAAGCTGATGGTTCGTTGGACGCTGCACAGCGTGCCAACGGCCTTTGGAAACAGATGTTAAACGACTATCAGGCTCCAGCGATGGATCCCGCGGTCGATGAAGCGCTCTTAGATTTTATGGCCCGTCGCAAGGGATCCTTTGAAGATCGAGACTATTAAGAACCTTATTTGAGGAATACAGCAAATGTCTGACGAAGACGATATTGTACTAGCAGAGTTATCCGACGAAGATCTGGTGCTACAGATGCACGATGATCTTTACGATGGCCTAAAAGAAGAGATAGAAGAGGGTACCCAGATTCTTCTAGACCGAGGCTGGTCTGCGGAACGAGTGTTGGGTGAGGCTCTGGTCGATGGCATGACCATTGTCGGCATCGACTTCCGCGATGGCATTCTGTTTGTGCCAGAAGTGTTGCTGGCTGCCAATGCTATGAAAGGCGGCATGTCCATCCTTAAGCCATTGTTGGCTGAAACTGGCGCCAAACCAGTGGGCACCATGGTTATTGGCACGGTTAAAGGTGATATTCACGACATTGGTAAAAATCTGGTTGCCATGATGATGGAAGGCGCCGGCTTTGAAGTTCACGATATGGGCATCAACAACAGTGTTGAAGAATACTTAGCGGCCCTAGAGCGCTACCAGCCCGATATTCTAGGCATGTCTGCGCTGTTGACCACCACTATGCCTTACATGAAGGTGGTTATTGATGCTCTGAAAGATCAGGGTCTGCGTGATAAATACATTGTTATGGTCGGTGGTGCACCGCTTAACGAAGAGTTTGGTATAGCTGTAGGTGCAGACGCTTACTGCCGAGATGCTGCCGACGCTGCGACCACGGCGATCCGTTTAGTAGCGGAGCGCAGAGCGGCGGCCTAAACTCATGGCCGGAGCCAATCAGCAAGCTGAGGCACCCCTGTTGGTGATCGCCTGCGGTGCTCTGGCCCATGAGATTGTTTGGTTGCAAGAGCTCAATAACTGGCAGCAAATGGATCTGCAGTGTCTGGATGCTGAACTCCACAACCAGCCAAAACGTATTGCGGGTAAATTGCGCGATAAGATTGAGCAGAATCGCGATAAGTATGAGCAAATATTCGTTGCCTATGCTGACTGTGGTTCCGGTGGCGATATTGATAGAGTGATTCAGGAGCAGGGAATAGAGCGGCTTCCGGGTGCACACTGCTATTCGTTTTATGCAGGTGAAAAGCACTTTAGTCAGCTTGCCGAAGAGGAGCTGGGCAGTTTTTATCTCACCGATTTTTTAGTTCAACATTTTGAGCGATTGGTGGTGCGAGGATTAAAACTCGATCGCTATCCGGAGCTGAGGGATCAGTACTTCGCCAATTACCGAGTGCTGGTCTATCTGTCCCAGCGCAGTGATCCAGGGCTGCTTGCTCAGGCGCAAGAGGCGGCGACCTTTCTAAACCTCGAGTTTAGGCATGTCGCCACTGGTTACGGTGATCTGGAGACTGGTCTGCGAGAGCAGCTTTTAACGTTTAGCTAACAATAATAAGAGATTGATGGCATGCAAAAGATTGAGGTCTTATGGCGCGATATTCCAGCCCAGGTGCTTGTTAAGAGCGGTCGCCTGCGCGGCAAAGCCATGCTAAGCCATCGTTTTCAGGCGGCAATAGATCGCGCTGCCATGCGTGCCGGAAAAGGCGGTAGCGACGAATATCTCGCTGACTGGCGACGTGTGACTACCAGCATAGACCGGCCTGCAGAGACAGACACCGGAACCCAACTCAGCCCTCAGCAGCTGGCGGAGCAATTTGCCGATGCGATTGAATCCGAGTACTCCAATGCCGATATTGCGGCACTTGTAGCCAGCAAAGGTCTCAAGGCAGAATCTCAATGAAAAAAGTTCGCTATTGGTCGGTGCGCAATGCTGGATGGCTTCACCGAGTCTATAAGGCTTTAGAGG
>JABJEX010000008.1 GCA_018663035.1 Porticoccaceae bacterium | reverse complement strand
GGTGTTTGCACTGGCTGTCACAGCTATACAGGTCGTTTGATTGGGCCCTCTGTTCAGGTTATTCAAGCCATGTATGCGGGCAACCCTGAGGGGTTGGTGAAATATATCAATGCGCCGGTCAAGGTGCGAGATAACTTCCCGCCTATGCCGGCACAAAATTATCTAGATGCCGAGACCCAGTTGGCTGTGGCCGAATATATGCTGGCACTGGAGAAGTAGCCCCTGGTGGCCTTCAAAGGTATCTGCCACCCCAACCTCTATGATCTGATGGGTCATATGACGACTAGGCACTATGTTGCTATGTTTGACTATGGCTCCTACCATTTTCTACATGCACTGTTTGGCTGGTCTGGAGACAACACCAAGGTTCATCAAGGGGGCTGGGCGGATGTGCGCCATGTACTGGAATATCGAGCCGCAGAGGCATTTTTACAGCCCTAATTTGGTGTACCTAACTACTCGAATTGCATCAGCATTAGCTCAACCATGCGGTTAGCTGCCGAAGAAAGTGCATGGCGGCGCCGAGTGTATATGCCTACCTGTCGTTCAATACCCCCGCTGACCAGAGGCCGACAGACCGTCCCTAGAGCCTGCATTTGCTGATGGCAGAGCGCCGGCACAACAGCCACGCCCACACCAGCAGCCACCATGGAACCCACCGTGGTTAACTGCGATGCCTCAAAGATCTTCGGTGGCTGTGCCCCGGCTCTGGCAATGGCGCTATCAGTCCAGCGTCTGGTACTTGAGCCTCGATTAAGCGCCACCAACGGATAGTCTAGCAACGCTGAAAAGGCTAAGGTTTCGCTATCGGCCAACTGGTGGTCTCTGGGCATAATGGCAATAAATCGATCATTAAACAGCGGCTGAAAATCCAAACTGTCCTCGGTGTCAGAGGCAAAGGTAACTCCTAGCTCTACGCGACCCGACTGAACCGCCGCTATCACGTCCTCCATTACAATATCCTGCACATTAATATTGATATTGGGATACTGCCGGCCAAAATCAGCCACGACCTGTGGCAAACAGTTGCTGGCAAAGGATGGCATGGCGGCCATGCTCAGCTTCCCGCGCTGCAATGCAAACAAACCGCGCAAATCATCAAAGCCCTCATTCCAGTCTGCTAGCAGACGTCGCGCTACAGGAAGAAATTGAGCTCCCTCTGGTGTCAGGCTGACCGTTCTTGTTGAGCGAGCGAATAACTGCCCGCCTATGGCCTCCTCCATTTTGCGAATGGCTGCACTCAGCGCTGGCTGAGAGAGATGCAAATGTTCGCAAGCTTCGGCGAAACTGCCGGCGTCAGCGATCGCAATAAAGCCTCGCAACTGTTTGACACTGATATTCATGGCTAAACCAACTATTCTATTTTTTGGATTAATTAATCATTTAATACTATTTGAGTTAATTATAGGTCTGAGGCACTCTGGGTCAAATCTGTTACCTCGAGCCCGACAATGAAACCCCTTTGGCAGCCAAGCACCGAATCAATCGCAAACAGTAACCTTCAGGAATTCCTAAGGCAGATTAAACAAAAGCTAGGTCTCAACTTTGATAGTTATCAACAGTTACACCAGTGGTCTGTAGAGCAACCGGAACAGTTCTGGGAACAGCTCTGGGACTACAGCGAGATACAGCACTCCCTACCCTACAACAGCGTACTTCGCGACCCCCAGCGCTTTCCGGGTGCTCGGTGGTTTGAGGGCGCGCGGCTAAACTTTGCGGAAAACCTGCTGCGCAATCGCTCGGATAAAACTGCAATTATCGCACGCCTTGAAAATGGCTCACGGCGAACCATCAGTTATGCGGAGCTCTACCAACAGGTGGCCGAATTTGCAGCTGCACTGCGAGATAGAGGCCTAGTCAAGGGGGATAGAGTGGCTGGATTTATGCCCAATGTACCCGAGGCTATTGTGGCTATGCTGGCAACAAGTAGCATTGGTGCAATCTGGTCATCCTGTTCACCGGACTTTGGTATCAACGGAGTATTAGACCGCTTTGGACAAATCGAACCCAAACTATTGCTGGCCTGCAATGGTTATTACTACAACGGCAAAACCATTGACACCACTGCTAGGGTGACAGCAATACAGAGCCAGATAAAATCTATTGAGCAGGTGGTACTGGTACCTGTCACCCCGGGGTCGAATGATGTGCCCGATGCGACCATGTACAGTGATTTTTTATTCAGTAAAAACACACCAGAGTTACAGTTTGAGCAGCTGCCGTTCGACCACCCTCTGTACATTATGTATTCGTCTGGCACCACAGGGGCACCAAAGTGCATTGTTCATGGCGCCGGTGGGACATTGTTGCAGCAACTCAAAGAGCATCGCCTGCACACCGACTTAAAGCCAGATGATGTACTGTTTTATTTCACTACCTGCGGCTGGATGATGTGGAACTGGTTGGTAGCTGGACTGGCTTCCGAAACCAGCTTGGTACTCTACGATGGCTCGCCTTTTTATCCAGAGCCCAAGTCACTGCTCGATATAGCGGAACAGGAAAGTATCAGTATATTTGGCACCAGCGCCAAATATATCGCGGCCCTAGAAAAAGCCCATGTGGTGCCCCGTGAAACCCACGATCTGAGCAATCTAAGAGCCATTCTCTCTACCGGCTCGCCGCTGTCACATGAGAGTTTTAGATACGTCTATCGAGATATTAAAGCAGACCTCTGCCTGTCTTCTATCTCTGGTGGCACAGATATTCTCTCCTGCTTTGTATTAGGCAACCCCTGCCTACCAGTGTACGAGGGCGAAATTCAATGTCTCGGCCTCGGCATGGCGGTGGAAATTTGGGACCAAACAGCGCAACCCGTTGAGCAGCAAAAAGGTGAGCTGGTGTGCACCAGACCCTTCCCCTCCGCACCTATTTATTTTTGGAACGATCCCGACAACCAAAAATACCTCAGCGCCTATTTCAATACCTACAAAAATATCTGGGCCCATGGCGACTATGGTGAAATAACCGCCCACAACGGCATGATTATCCATGGTCGCTCCGATGCCGTACTTAATCCTGGTGGGGTACGCATAGGCACCGCAGAAATATACCGTCAGGTTGAAAAGATCGATCAGGTGGTAGACAGCATCTGCATAGGTCAGGACTGGAAAGATGATGTGCGCGTGGTGCTATTTGTGGTGCTGCGCCCCAATATAGAGCTCACCGACGCACTGGCTCAGCAAATTCGAGCCACCATCAGAGCTGAGACCACCCCCCGTCATGTGCCAGCTAAGATCATCGCGGTAGCCGATATACCGCGCACTATAAGTGGCAAAATTGTCGAGCTGGCAGTGCGCAACGTTGTACATAATCAACCAGTGACCAATACCGATGCTCTGGCAAATCCCGAGGCCTTAATGTTATTTAAAGACCTACCCGGATTGTCTGACTAATGGGTTCGGCGATAATGATTGCCTGTCTGATCTTTGTCCTCTAAAGTCGCGATCTCTTGCACTTATAACAGGGTTACATCATGCCACGCCAGATACTGGATCAGAGCCACATTCACCCCGCCATACAGGCAGTTGTCGCGGAAAATCATGCCGATATAGTCGCAGAAGTTCAGGCGGCGATTGCCAGCCATCAAATTGTTATTGTTGGCATGGCACAGAATCCGGCGCCCAAAAAGGCGCGCAAACAGCTCGATGATCTGGGCTTGGATTACGCCTACCTTGAGTATGGTAATTATTTCAAACTGTGGCGCCGTCGCAATGCCCTAAAAATGTGGACTGGCTGGCCTTCGTTTCCGATGATCTTTGTCAAAGGTATGTTAATTGGCGGCTCCAGTGATATGCGCGCGCTGATCGAAAGTGGTGAATTTACCAAGTTACTGGACTAACCAAATACCTCTTAGTCAAACTCGGCGAGCTGGTTGATTCTAATCACTGCCTGCACTTCGCGCACATAGACCTCGCGGAGTTCAGAATAGTGTAGAAGGTTTTCCGCCAGCTTATGTCCAGTTACCCTCTTTCCCGCCCGTCTTAGCTTGTCGCGATTTTTGCGCAGCCCAGAGTAGGCTCTATGGCTATTGATATTTTTCATATAGGAGCCGACTGCAGCGGCCACAGTGGAATACTTAGCCACCTCGTGATTGGTACCACTATTGCGGCGCAGGGGCACAATGCCGCAGCCCTTTTTGTAACACCACTGGCCAAATAGATTGTTGCCCTCGGTGGCAAACCTCGAGGTACCCCAGGCAGACTCTATGGCGGCCTGAGCCAGAGCTAAAGAGGGAGGTATTTGATCGACTCGCAGCAACAGCTGTTTTAATAGTTTATCGCTGTTCGCCGAGGTATCAAAACCGTAGCTTTTGGCAAAGCGTTTTAATGTTTTTAGCTGGGACGCAGAAAAGGGTTCGGTCCCATTACTTGCCAGCTGCTCTAACTCACTGCGATCGGCCAACAGCTGCTCATTGGCCTGTTTCACTAGAGGCAGCATATAGTCAAAAAATGCCGTCTTTTTCTGCCGTACATCCTGATACTTTGCAAAATCCGGAAGCGGATTGGGGTCATAGCTAGCGGCAAGCACTGAAGCAATAACAGCAGCAACGAGCAGAACACGCCACCAGCCGGATTTTGTGAGGGCTCCCATAGACGTTCCTTTTTAGCTATCGCAGAGTCAAGGCAGAGTACTAACGCAGTATGCGGCCCGGAATGTATGGCTTGCCAATATCAGCAGACTTATCTGGCCCTGTGGCACGGGCTTTTTGCAGAATTCCAGAGCTACCAGCAGCACTATCCGGGCAACTACCCGTCTCCATAAAACTTAAAGCTGCCGCAAACTGGGCCTCCTGGGGATCACCTAGCACATGATTAAGGTCGTCATCAACGCGACAGCCCCGCACCTCAGCCCCATACATATCATCGGTATTGGCAGGGATAAAACCGTCTGAGTACTCACCAAAGCCCTTGGCATTGGACCCTTTAAACTGAATGGTGAAATAGGTCGTGCCGCAGTTGTCGATACCGTAAAAACCATAGGGTTTACCTCTGGTATTGCTGCCGATTAGGATCACCTCCACATCAATACCGCGCAGACCATTAATAAAAGCTTCGCTGGCTGATGCTGTACCGCCACTAGCCAGCACAAAAACTCGCTCCATATTTAGCAGAGGTAACTGGGTGCCTTGACTGGTCGAGCCAAAACCAGCGGCTCTAGTTGGGAAATACAATGGCGCTAGATTACGGCCAGTGATTGGATTAACCGAAGGGTACTTATCATTAAAGGTGGTCTCCTCAAAAATCTGACCATTGGCAACAGTTCCAGCCACCATGGTGGCCAATTCTGCGGCTATATCCAAATAACCGCCGCCGTTGTAGCGCAGATCTATAACCAGCTCGTCAATACCAGCGTCTCGCAGACTGGTGACGGCTTGGATCAACTGGGTCTCGGCTGTGGCTATATGTGTGTTAAAGGTCATATAACCGACTTTACTACCGTTTAGGTCGACGGTTTTTACATTCTTAACAGGCTGGCTAGTAATCTCCTGGCTGGTGAGGACAACGGTTCTGATTTCACTGGAGTTAAGGTCTTGAATCTCAAAGGTATGAGACTCTCCCAAGCCGGAGGGAAACAGGCCCGCATTGAGCACCGCTGGAGGGCCATCGACCACCATGGCACCATCTACCGAGATAATTTTTGCCCCGCGACTGACATTATTATTGCCTGCCGGCGTGTTGGGCTCGTTGTAGGCAACCACTAGGCTGCGCGGCGGCGATGTGGCAATAAAGGATAGCTCCCAGCCATACCCGGCAGAAACACCGGACTGAGATAGCTGAATCCACTCCTCAGTATCATAGGTAAAGTGGAATTGATCTTTGTAATTGCCCGACGCCGTCAGAGCATCGGTACGCATCAAATCAAAGTACTCTTCGGTGGTGTCGATAGTTCCAGGGTCAATGTCTTCCAGCTCTCTGTACCAGAGGTAGGTGTCGTTACTAAACGAACGAATCCAAAAGTTTTCATCAGTGGTGGTACCAAGAAGGTCATTGTATCCACCAGAGGAACGCGGATTGGCACAGATAGCTTCAAGATCCCGGATGGGGTCATATTGACCGGCCACCCAGCCAGAACCAGAACCAGTATTGGCGCCTCCCTGAGAACCACTAGGGGGCGGCACCTCAGGCTGATTGCTACTACCTCCACCACAGGCTGTCAGCATCAGTGACAGCCCAAAAATTGGCCATACTTTCATCGGACGATCCCCTCTCTAGAGCTGGCTATACAGCACTGCACATGCTTGCTGGCAGCCTTTTATTCTTTTGATACTTTTTATTCTTTCAATAATCCTGTCGAGTTATTTTAAACCCACCAGCCCATGGTAACTTATGGCAGCCTAGGTGCAAGTTCTTCTTTGCAATATACGTTTGCCCTGTTAACGTAGTTTGTCTCGAGGGAACCCAATGAATAATAATAAAAATCCCGCTAATTATAATGAAATTGGCTTCTGGCGCGGCTGGTCGATCGCAGTAGGCTGTGCTATCGGCTCCGGGGTATTTATGATGCCAACCCTGCTGGCCCCCTATGGCCTGCTAGGGCTTTCCGGCTGGCTAATAGCTGGCGCTGGTACCTTGCTGGTAGCACTGTCTCTATCACGTCTGGTGAGGCGTATCCCCAAAATCGGCGGTCCCTATGCCTATGTGCAGGCCGGATTGGGGAATTTTTCCGGCTTTCTTATTGCCTGGACCTACTGGATAGCCTGCATAGCGGCGGTATCCGGCATCGCTATTGCCTTTGTTGGCTATCTGGGTGTATTTATCCCAGCGATAACAGCGTCCAGCCTTTTATCCCTGCTTGTGGCTCTGACACTGGTCTGGACCATTGCACTGTTAAATATTCGCAGCCTAGAGAGCAGCAGTCGCTTTCAGGTGGTCTCTACTCTACTCAAGATTTTACCCCTGCTATTTATGATCATAATGGGTTTTTCTCATATGGAGCCGGCCAATATCCCGCCCCTTAACCCGACCGATCTGCATCCCGCTGCGTTGTTGGCTACAGTGACTACCTTGGTAATGTGGTCATTTGTGGGTATCGAAACCGCCACTGTTCCCGCAGACAATATGGCGCATCCGGAAAAGACTATACCCAGGGTGTTGGTGGCGGCGGTGCTAACTATACTGGCAATCTATCTATTGGTGAGTCTGGCAATTGCGCTAGTGGTGCCAGCGGATGAACTCAGGGTCTCAAGCGCGCCTTTCGCCCTGGCCGCTACCAAGATGATGGGGCCCATAGGCGGCTCCATTATCACTCTGGGCGCACTTATTTCCACACTGGGTTCATTGAATGCTAATACCCTGACCGCGGGCAATGTGGCGCTGGCGGCGGCCAAGGATAAACTCTTACCCAGTCGTTTCCTGGCCCTGAGCGACAGCGGCACACCCAGGTTTGCCTTTATTATCTCTGGGCTATTTGTCACGCTGCTACTAGTGATGAATTACACAAAAGGGTTAGTGGCTGCCTTTACCTTTATGGCTATGCTTTCAACGCTATCGACACTAATGGCCTATGCATTCTGTGCAGTTGCAGAATTTTATTTTCTAAAATCCGACCAACCGAGCCCAGAGCGCAGAAGAGCCATTGGCCTGTCGGTCGCCGCATTTGCCTATGCCTTCTTTGCCATCTGGGGAGCCGGCATGGAAATAGTGTTTTATTCATTTATGCTAATCCTGGTGGGCATGCCAATTTATGCCCTAGTGAGACAGTGATAGGGAAAGTAACTAAAAAATTTACCGTACAACCAAGAAAACAATAAGCAGAAAAGCACCATGGCTAAATTCAATGAATATTCAACGCTGGCGCAGGTGGCTATAAGAAGCGCCGCCAATGCCTTTGTAAGCGAAAGTAAATTAGCGGCTGAATGGCAGCCCCTGCGCTTCCATGCCCAACCTAATTTATCTGAGGCTATCGACGAATACAGGACGTTTCGTGCGCTGCTAAGTAACAGTGGAACAGAGATTATCGATCTTCCTGCAGGCGCAGAGCTTACTATTGATGCCATCTACACCAGAGACAGTATTCTAGTCAGCCCCAAAGGGCTGATTCTTTGTAATATGGGGAGAGCCAGCCGAACCCCAGAGGCAAAGGCCAACGCCGAGGCCTATCGGGAGCTGGGCCACAACATAGCCGGACAAATCCAAGCCCCAGGAACCCTAGAAGGCGGCGATTTTATTTGGCTGGACGACCAGCATGCTGCCGTCGGTCTGGGACCTCGCACTAATTCTGAGGGGATCCGCCAGCTTCAGGAAATTCTTGGCCCCGAGGTGGAACTGCATGTGGTGGAGTTACCGCAGCCAGACCATCCAGACGATGTGTTGCACCTGATGTCGATCATTTCACCGATTGACTGCGACCTAGCACTGATCTACAGACCCTTCATGCCAGACAGCTTTATCAGCTGGCTAGAGGGTCTCGGGGTTGGCTTTGTGGATGTACCAGAAGAGGAATATCTCCCTATGGGTTGCAACGTGCTTGCCATAGCACCACGGAATGCCCTAATGCTAGAAAACCTGCCTGGCGTTAAGGCTGGGCTGGAGGCCGCTGGTTGCAGAGTGAACACTTACAAAGGCCTAGAAATCAGCCGTAAAGGCGAAGGCGGGCCCACCTGCCTCACCAGACCATTGAGAAGAATTTAACATGAGTACTAATTATCAGAGCCTGCCAAGCTGGACATACAATAGCGAGGCATTTTTCGAACTGGAAAAACAGCATCTGTTTCTGGGTAGCTGGCAACTTGTCTGCCACCTGTCAAACATCCCAAATAATGGCGATTATTTTACCTTTGAGTTGTTTAATGAACGCCTGATGGTTATCCGTGGACAGGACGCAGTAGTGCGTGCATTTCACAATGTCTGCGCCCATCGAGCAGCGCGCTTGGTAGACGGCGATTCTGGAAACTGTGGTAAACGCCTTACCTGCCCCTACCACAACTGGAGTTATGACCTTGAGGGCAATCTCACCAATGTTCCCTACCGCGATCAATTTGTGGATTTTGATGAGAGTCAAAATGGCCTGGTGCCAGTGGAGATGGAAATTTTTCAGGGCTTTATCTTTGCGCGCCTAATGGCAGTCGATGGTCCCAGTGTGGCAGAGCAGTTTGCACCCTATATTGAAGAGCTTAAACCCTATCGCTTTGAGGAGCTAGAGCCCATGGCCCGCGTGGTTATGCGCCCGCGCAAAGTAAACTGGAAACAGATCGCCGACAACTATGTCGATGCACTGCATATTCCCATAGCTCATCCCGGGCTATCCGCACTGGTGGGCAATAGCTATGGCGTCGAGGTTGGCGCTGATGGCGGCTATGTCCACAAAATGTGGAGCGACGTGCGCCAGACTCGAAAAAACACATTGTCCAATCGCCTGTACAACGAAATCCTGCCAAGCATGGATCATCTCAGTGCCGACAAACAGCGTCACTGGGTATATTACAGGCTCTGGCCCAACCTGGCTTTTGATGTCTACCCTGAACAGATGGACTTTATGCAGTTTATTCCTATCAGCGCTACACAGACTATGATTCGCGAACTGCCCTATGCGCTGCCCGATGACCGCCGCGAGGTACAGATCGCCCGCTATCTCAACTGGCGTATCAACCGCCAAGTCAACGCAGAGGACACCGACCTTATTAGTCGCGTGCAGGATGGGATGGGC
>JABJEX010000083.1 GCA_018663035.1 Porticoccaceae bacterium | reverse complement strand
TCCACAACTTGAGTGATATTGGCGGTACTTAAGACGTTAAGTGGTTTTAAGAGTGGTGACAAAAAATGGATGTTCAGGGCCTTAAAGTGCTCGTCATTGATGACAGCAACACAATCCGGCGTACCGCCAAAACATTGCTGGTAAAAGCAGGCTGCGACGTAGCTACTGCTTCAGACGGTTTTGATTCCCTAGCCAAAATTGTCGGTATCAAGCCAGATATCATCTTTATAGACATCATGATGCCGCGTCTCGACGGCTATCAAACCTGCGCCTTAATCAAGAACAATGCAGAATTCAAGTCCACTCCAGTAATCATGCTCTCCAGTAAAGACGGCCTTTTTGATAAGGCCAAAGGTCGCGTTGTCGGAGCAGATGATTATCTGACCAAGCCTTTTGGTCGAGCTGAACTGCTGGACGCACTCGAGAGGTACGTAGCAACTTAGCTGTACGGTCCGCCTGATATTAGGGGTAGGGAGATCAATCAACAAATCTGACAAGAGGTTGGAGTAGATGGCAAAAATATTAATCGTGGATGACTCGCCCACAGAAACCTATAAATTAACTAGCATCCTTGAGAGAAATGACCACTCCGTGTTGTCGGCACAGACGGGCGAGCAGGGTGTTGGCATAGCTATAGCTGTGCCGAGGGTCATAGCCACAGATACTACGCCATTATGACCAACGGATTCCCACACACCCTGTCAGTAGAGGAGAGCACTGAACTTAAAGGCCAGCCTCCCGAAGCGGTTAATACTTGCATCAAAATAAATCTAACAATTAACAGCTCTAGTTATGCGCTACCAGACTTTCAGGCCATCGAAGCCCTCCTTCAGAAAATTCCCCTGTACTATTAATCCAAATAGCCCAAGGTATTAATCTGCACTAAAAACTTAGCAAATTCATCGGCCAAAGATATGCGGTAACCCATGCCATTGCATAGGTTACCTCGCCGTGACCCATAGGCCGAAGTTTTTAATTTTGTTAGCTGATCAACAGATGGTAGTCTTGCCCTATAACCAAATAAAAGAACAAAAGGGGTAAGTATGAACGGTTTGATGATGGACTCCCAGCTCACTATCACGTCGATAATGAAGCATGCGGATCGTATTAATGGCGGCAGTGAAATTGTCTCATTTACTGCAGACAATCCTCACCATAGATACACCTACAAGGATGCATTTCGGCGAGTTCGGCAAATGGCCAATGCTCTGCAAGATATTGGGTTCAAGCCGGGCGACCGTATAGCCACTCTGGCGTGGAATGATTACCGCCACTTTGAGCTCTATTACGCCATTTCTTGTTCCGGACAAATCTGTCACACCATTAACCCCAGACTCTTTCCCGAGCAAATCGATTTTATTATCAATCATGCCGAAGATCAGTGGGTGTTCACCGATCCAATGTTTGTGCCTCTGTTGGAAGCACTTCAGGACAGGTTGCCCACAGTTAGGGGTTATGTGGTGATGACTGACCAAGCCAATATGCCCCAAACCAAACTGACCAATGTTCATTGCTACGAAACATTTATCGAGGGTAAAGCCGACAGCTTCGACTGGCCGGAACTGGATGAAAATACTGCAAGCTCTATGTGTTACACCTCTGGCACTACGGGAAATCCAAAAGGCGTCGTTTACAGCCATCGCAGCACAGTGTTGCACTCTATTGTTGGTTCACTGCCAGATGTAATGAATCTGTCTGGTGATGATGTGGTAATGCCCATCGTACCTATGTTCCATGTCAATGCTTGGGGCACTGCCTATAACGGCCCAATGGTTGGCTGCAAGTTGGTATTTCCAGGCCCCAAAATGGCCGATGGTGAGACATTAACTAAACTTATTAACACCGAAAAAGTAAACTATTCTCTGGGTGTCCCAACGGTGTGGCTGGCCCTTGTAGACTATCTCAATAAGACTGGAAGTACCGTAGATAGCCTTAAAAAGGTTGTTGCTGGTGGCTCTGCCTGTCCGTTGTCGTTGATGCAGGCGATGGATAAACATGATATTTACATGCATGTGGGTTGGGGGATGACCGAAATGAGCCCTCTGGGTTCTTACAACAAGCCTATGGAGTGGATGACAGGTTGCTCAGAGGAAGAGAAGAATGCTTACCGCGTCCGCGCGGGCCGCGTAGTCTATGGTGTTGAGATGAAAATTGTTGATTCTGAGCACAATGAACTGCCGTGGGATGGCATTGCCTCTGGATTGCTATTGGTCAAAGGCCCCTGGGTTTGTCAGGGTTACTATCGCCTAGAAGATAAACCTGCGCTGGATGCAGATGGTTGGTTCGATACTGGCGATATGGCTTCTATTGATGAGTATGGTTATGTCACCATCACTGATAGGGTTAAGGATGTTATTAAGTCTGGTGGTGAGTGGATTAGTTCTATTGACGTTGAAAATGCTGCAATGGCGCATCCGGATGTTCAGGAAGCTGCCGTGATCGGCGTGCCCCATCCCAAATGGACCGAGCGCCCCCTGCTGATTGTCATCCCTATTGAAGGTGCCTCCATCGACAAGCAGGATGTTCTAAATTCACTTAAGGGCAAGATAGCCAGTTGGTGGATTCCAGAGGACTGCGTTTTCGTCGAGGAAATTCCGCATACTGCGACAGGCAAGGTCAGCAAGAAAGATCTCCGCGAGACATTTGCAGATTACGAGTATTCATAAATCAGTCAACCAAAACTGACCAGTGACGTTTTCTCTGAGACTAAATTAAAAGGGTAGTCGTTATGAAACAAGTGATCATTTTTGCCTTCTGTGCGTTCCTGACCCTGGGGGCTGTGGCTGATCATCATAAATCTGGGATGTTCAAGCGTATTGACCTAGATGGCGATGGCAGTATTTCTGTTGAAGAGCACGAAGCAGCTATTGCCAGAATGGTTGAGAAGAGACAGGCGCTTTTTAAAGCAATGGATGTTGATGGTGACGGCATGGTAACCAAGGCTGAGGCAAAAGCTAAAATGGAGGAAAGGCGCAGCAAGCGAACTGAGGGGCATGTGCACCCGGATCGCGCCGACTAGGGTATCTGTTAGCCTGATCGTTTAAAAATGGCCACTTTTAAAGTGGCCATTTTTTTGCTGTTCCGTTGGGTTGTATTTCAGGCAAATAATTTGCACCAGCAGTAGAACTCGAGCATCATTGCGGCTGGATTAATTCATGGTGTTTTATGACTGACTTTTTGATTGCCCCCTCTATTCTCGCTGCCGACTTTGCCCGACTGGGCGAAGAAGTCGATAATGTCCTCGAGGCTGGTGCCGACATTGTTCATTTTGATGTTATGGACAATCATTATGTGCCCAATCTCACCATTGGGCCCATGGTCTGTAAAGCACTCAGAAATCATGGCGTTACCGCCCCAATTGACGTACACCTCATGGTGCAGCCTGTGGACGATTTGATCCGCATGTTCGCCGATGCTGGAGCAACCTACATCACCTTTCATCCAGAAGCCTCAAATCATATAGATCGCTCCTTACAGCTGGTCCGAGACCTGGGTTGTAAAGCTGGATTGGTGCTAAATCCTGGCACTGGTCTTGATGTTGCGAAATGGGTTATGGATAAAATGGATATGCTGCTGCTCATGTCGGTTAATCCGGGGTTTGGTGGCCAGAAATTTATCCCCTCGACGCTGGATAAACTCAAAGAAGCACGTCAGCTGATCGATGCCAGTGACTATGATATTCGCCTAGAAGTTGATGGCGGTGTTGGCGTCAACAATATAGCTGAGGTGGCAGCCGCTGGTGCAGACACTTTTGTTGCCGGCTCAGCGATTTTTAATCAGCCGGATTATGCCGCCGTGATCGCAGAGATGCGCGAGCAGCTAGCTTCGGTCAGTTAATTTACTGAACCTCCTAATTTGATTACAATATTCGCCCTCACTTAGGGAGATGGGTCTTGATAAGCACTAGCTTTGGACAGTTTGATGTTAGGCGCCATTGGTGGCGTTGGCGTAGCTAGTCTCGCTGTGGCGTTTTGTGCGCCTGTAATATTTATTCTGTACTAGGACATAATCATGACCCCTGAAAAATTTGCCAAACTGGCAAGCCAAAACTTCAACCGAATACCGGTGACAAGAGAAGTTTTGGCCGATCTTGAAACCCCGTTGAGTGTTTACCTCAAGTTGGCCTATGGCCCAAATTCCTACCTTTTCGAATCTGTTCAGGGCGGAGAAAAGTGGGGTCGTTACTCTCTAATTGGTTTGCAGACATCCACCGTCCTAAAGGTGTATGGCAATCGTCTTGAAATAACCCGAGATGGCAAGCCCATGGTCAGCCGTACAGCCCAAGATCCCCTCGCGGAGGTTGAGCGGTTCCGGCAGATGTTTAGCATGCCCAACCTGCCGGAATTGCCTAGGTTCACTGGCGGGCTGGTGGGCTATTTCGGCTACGATACTGTGCGTTATGTAGAGCCCCGTTTGGCCAAGTCTGCACCCAAAGATGGTATGGATGCGCCAGATATCCTGCTTCTTGCATCAGACGAGGTGGCTATATTCGACAGCTTATCCGGCACTATCATGCTGGTAGTGCATGTTGACGCTGCTGAGCCCGGGGCGCTCCAAAAAGCTGAGGCACGCCTTGATCAATTAGAGAGCAGCCTGGACAAGCCTGCGCCAGACCTACCGCCCATGAACATGCAGGGCGATGGCATTTCCGAGCAGGCGTTTACCTCTAGTTTCGGCAAGCAGGACTTTATGGCCGCCGTTGACCGAGTAAAAGACTATGTGCTGGCAGGCGACGTCATGCAGGTAGTTCCTTCACAACGCCTGTCAGCTCCTTTTGATGCTGAACCCATTAATCTCTACCGTGCACTGCGTCGCCTCAATCCCTCACCCTATATGTACTTTTTGGATTTGGATGGCATCCATATTGTCGGTTCGTCGCCAGAGGTATTGGCTCGCTTAGAAGACGAGCAGGTCACTGTGAGGCCCATCGCGGGAACCAGACGACGGGGCAAAAATGCCGAGGAAGATTTAGCGCTCGAGCAAGAGATGCTCGCGGATCCTAAAGAAATTGCAGAACACCTAATGTTGATTGATTTAGGGCGCAATGATGTTGGCCGAATCAGTCAAACTGGCACAGTAGAAGTGACTGAAAAAATGGTCGTAGAGCGCTATTCCCATGTCATGCATATCACGTCCAATGTGGTGGGGACGGTCAAGCCTGGAATGGGTTCGTTAGAAGTGCTCAAGGCAACCTTGCCCGCGGGAACACTCAGTGGCGCGCCAAAGATTCGCGCCATGGAAATTATCGATGAGCTTGAGCCAGTTAAGCGCGGTATTTATGGTGGCGCGGTCGGTTATATAGGTTGGAGCGGCAATATGGATACGGCAATTGCTATTCGCACTGCGGTCATCAAAGACGGCATGCTACATGTGCAGGCTGGCGCAGGTGTGGTTGCAGATTCTGTTCCCGAGTTGGAGTGGGAAGAAACAATGAACAAAGCTCGCGCTCTTATGCGCGCGGCAGCCATGGTGTGCAGAGCACCCAGCGGAGAGTCACAATGATATTAATGATAGATAATTACGACTCGTTTACTTACAACGTGGTGCAGTATTTAGCTGAGCTGAAAGCTGATGTCAGAGTATTCAGAAATGATGAAATCACTCTCGCTGAAATCGAAGAACTAGCGCCAGAGAAGATTGTTATTTCTCCAGGGCCCTGCACACCAAACGAGGCGGGTATCAGTTTGGATTGCATTAAAACCTTTGCTGGCCGCATCCCGATTTTAGGAATCTGCCTTGGACATCAGAGTATTGGTCAGAGCTTCGGTGGCAAAATTGTCCGCGCTAAGCAGGTCATGCACGGTAAAACATCCATGATTCACCACAATAACACTGGTGTGTTTCAAGGCCTGAGCAATCCTTTCGAAGCTACAAGATACCATTCACTGGTTATTGAGCAGTCTTCGATGCCAGCCTGCCTCGAGGTTAATGCCTGGACCCAGAATGAGGACGGCTCTATGGATGAAATTATGGGTGTGCGCCATACAGAGCTACCTATAGACGGCGTTCAGTTTCACCCAGAGTCAATACTGACTCAGCATGGCCATGACCTATTACAGAACTTTTTGGAGTCCTGATTGATGGATATTAAAACAGCCCTAGAGGCAGTTGTTAATGGTCGCAACCTAAGCGCTCCAGAGATGCGTGATGTCATGCGTCAGATAATGACTGGCAATGCGAATGAGGCACAGATAGGGGCGTTTTTAGTAGCTCTTCGCATCAAAGGTGAGAGCCTCAATGAAATTGCTGGTGCGGTTGAAGTTATGCGAGAACTGGCCACCGGGGTAGAAGTATCTGGAGAGCACCTAGTGGACATAGTTGGCACAGGTGGCGATGAGTCCAATTTGTTTAACGTGTCTACAGCCTCAAGTTTTGTAGTTGCCGCAGCTGGTGGGCAGGTTGCCAAGCATGGCAATCGTTCCGTGAGTAGTAATAGTGGTGCGGCTGACCTTTTGGAAGCGGCTGGGGTAAACCTCAATTTAACGCCAGCACAGGTAGCTCTCTGTGTTCAGGAATTAGGGGTTGGCTTTATGTTTGCGCCGGCCCATCACAGCGCCATGAAACATGCCATCGGCCCACGTAAAGCGTTGGGTTTGCGCACGATTTTTAATATTTTAGGCCCGATGACAAATCCCGCTGGAGTCAGCCGTCAGCTTATTGGTGTGTTTAAGAAAGAACTCTGCAGGCCCATGGCCGAGGTGCTCGGGCGCCTCGGCGCGGAACATATTATGGTTGTGCATTCGGCCGACGGCTTAGATGAAATCAGCATTGCCACCCAGACCCATGTGGCAGAGTTTCGTCATGGCTCAGTGACCGAATATCAGATTAATCCAGAAGACTATCTTGGCCAGCGCCAGAGTCTTGAGGGCCTAGCTGTAGAGAACGCCGAGCAATCTTTAGCATTGATTACTGATGCCCTTGGAAAAAGATCGACGCCAAACGCCGTCAAAGCTGCAGATCTAATTGCCCTTAATGCAGGAGCCGCGCTCTACGTCGCTGGCTGTGCCGCTAATTTGGCGCAGGGTGTTGAATTGGCTCAGGATGCTATCGGCAGTGGAATGGCCAAAGCTAAGATTAACGATTTGGCACTTTTCACCCAGGTTCAATTAGACGGCTAAAAAAGATTCAAGAGACACTTATGACAAACACCGATACACCAACCATTTTAAAAAAGATCCTTGCACGCAAAGTTGAGGAGATAGCCGAGCGGAGCGCTCAGGTACCACTGAGTGAGCTCAAGCAAAAACTGAGTCATGCTTCTAAGCCCCGTGGTTTTGCCGCAGCTCTAACCGCAAAGTTAGCCAATGGTGAGTCTGCAGTGATCGCGGAAATCAAAAAGGCCTCGCCGAGCAAAGGTATCATTCGCGCGGATTTTGACCCAGAGTCAATTGCTGTCAGTTATGCTCAGGGAGGCGCTGCCTGCCTTTCTGTGCTTACAGACTTTGATTTTTTTCACGGAGCAGACGAGTATCTTAAACAGGCTAGAGCAGCCTGTGATCTGCCGGTAATCCGCAAAGACTTTATCATTGATGAGTATCAGGTCTATGAAGCACGAGTTATGGGCGCAGACTGCATTCTTTTAATTGTCTCTGCTCTGGCTGAACAGCAGCTTGTTAGTCTTCATCAGGTGGCGGTTTCCCTTGGTATGGACGTACTTATCGAAGTGCATGATGCAGCTGAATTAGCCACGGCTCTCAAGCTAGAAAATCCAATGGTGGGTATTAACAACCGCAACCTCCATACTTTTGAGGTGTCCCTTAACAACACCTTTCAGTTGCTAGAGCAGATACCTGCAGACAAGATTGTTATTACTGAGAGCGGTATTCACAGCCGAGAAGATGTCGCTGCGATGCGTGAACGGAATGTTAATGCCTTTCTGGTGGGCGAAGCATTTATGCGCAGTGACGAGCCGGGTCAGCTTCTCAGCGAGATGTTTAGCTGATCGATACCCTTTAGCTATCTATTGAGTGAGACACGCTTTTCCAGCTCGCAGATGGCATCTGCAATCGTATCAATACGACTCTGAACTGCTACTTGGGCATCCATCAGCCCTCGATTGTAATAAAAGGCGCCAATTTCTTCGGTAAAGAAATCAAGCAAAAATTCAGCATCAAATTGTCCAATTTGTTGATTAAGTTCTTGGTTGAAGTAAAGCTGGATTTTTTGGGCTAACAGTTCTTTTTTGTCTTTATTAAATTCAATCTTTGCCATGGCCTAAGACTCTTATTCAAGCTATCAATATGTTTTCGATTGGGGCGCTGTTCCAAGTCTCTAGTACAGTCTGCGCAGATCTATTTTAAACAGTAACTACGGTCATCGGGACGGAAAGTATATTCGAATCAGCAGATAAACACCCTATTGGAATCGAGTTCTAGTAGAGTGATGAATTCTTAGCAGTTTGCTTTTCTCTTGAGATTAAAAATAGGGATGCAGCTATGCCAGTTTAAGGGCGTCAGCGCGTGCCAAAGACGACCATAGTTTTACCAGCGACGGAGACTAGTTCTCGCTCTTCTAGATCTTTCAGTACGCGGCCAACCATCTCTCTGGAGCAGCCAACAATGCGGCCAATCTCCTGTCGAGTAATTTTAATCTGCATGCCATCTGGGTGAGTCATTGCATCTGGTTCTTTGCAAAGGTCGAGCAATGTGCGTGCAACGCGGTCGGTCACATCAAGAAATGCTAAGTCGCTGACTTTGCGTGTTGTATCTCTGAGCCGTTGCGCGATTTGCTTGCTAATCGCAAACAGAAATTCTGGATGTTGATGGCTGAGCTCGATAAATTTTCCATAGCTGATTTCGCCAACTTCGTACTCTGATTTAGTGCGGATCCAAGCACTGCGATGCTCCTGGTCAAAGAGGCCCATCTCACCTACAAAATCGCCAGGATTTAAGTAGGCTAGAATCATTTCCTTGCCGTCGTTATCGTCTTCAATAACAACAGTAACCGAACCTTTGATAATGTAGTAAAACGTATCACCCTGATCGCCAGCATAAATAATAGTGCTCTTTGCGGGGTATCGACGACGGTGACAATGTGACAAAAATTCTTCGACATTGTCGAGATGTGGGGTAAGAGGTGCAGGCGCCAATGTGTATCTCCTTATGTGGTTTTCCCAAGCCGCGATTTTTACCACTACATACAACAGTTATTTGCGACCCCTGTGACTAATAGTAGTAAAAAATATCTCTGTGCGCGTAAATTTTAGGATGCCGGTTGTGCTAATCTTTACGCCTCAGTTGCGGGGCAAACCGGTCGCTACAGGAATATAAATAACGAGGAAAATCATGCAGGCAACAGTCAAATGGGTTGATGGTGTAATGTTTTTGGGGGAGTCCGGCAGTGGCCATTCTGTAGTTATGGACGGTGCTCCAGATCAGGGAGGGCGAAACATGGGCGTGCGCCCTATGGAAATGTTGCTCATAGGGCTGGGCGGCTGCGCTTCTTTCGACGTGATTAGCATGTTAAGAAAAGGTCGTCAGCAGATCGCTGATTGCCGAGTTGAGCTAAAGGCTGAAAGGGTAGATGCTGTACCAGCAGTATTTAGCAAGATACATTTAAATTTTATTGTTAGCGGTAAGGACTTAAAAGAGGCTCAGGTCAAACGAGCCGTTGAACTCTCAGCAGAGAAGTACTGCTCTGCCTCAATAATGCTAGAAGCAGCAGGCGTTGATATCTCACACAGTTACAGCTTGGAATCGACCGATTAACCTCTCAGTGCGCTATCGCTGAGGATAAATTTAAGACAAAAAAAAGGAGCCTAAGCAAGGCTCCTAAAGAATTCTTTGGATGAATCACAAAGAGGGGTTAGGGGTAACACATGGTGAGAAGTCGCAACCAGCTACTTCTCGAAAACAAAACTTCAATGCGAGCATTTTAAGAGCCTCAGGCCTATAATTCCAATGCATTATTTGCATTATCGTTATGCGCCTGGGTAATATCCCTGAAAGTGGCGGCCAGCGATAAATTAGTAGGCAAAAAAAACGGGACCTTGGGTAGGTCCCGTAAAAAAATCCTATAGCGAGGATTAAGAGGGGTAAATCTTTAAAAAATGAATCTGGTAAATCTGTTGATAAGGCCCTGTCTTGCCCGAGCCTTATTTCTCAGAAGCCTTCAATGAAGGTGCTTCCAACTTAACGAAACTATCTTTCGCAATTGCAGCACCCGTAAGGCCAGTAAATCCCAGCATTAAATATACGAGTGTCATGTGTCTCTCCTGTGGTTAAAAATGAGCGCCATTGCTCTATGGGTAGCAATATAGTGGTTGCCATGTCATAATTCCAATGCATTGTTTGCATTATTTGTATGCGTTTAGGTAATAACCTTGGGCTCTTTGAATGAATCTTCAAAAACTTTCTCGACTAGATCTAAATCTCTTGGTCTCTCTGCAGGCGCTGTTGGAAGAAAAGAGTGTCACTAGGGCGGCTGAGCGTTTGTTTATTACACAACCGGCTATGAGTCGGGTGCTCCAGCGCCTGAGACACCAGCTTGACGACCCTCTGTTTACCCGAACCGGGAATGAGTTGGTGCCTACACCCAAGGCTCGTGATCTGCAGGCTCGCCTGCCCAGACTGCTAGATAGTATTTTGGAGATGGTGAGCGAGGGGGAGTTTGATCCAGCCACCTATGAGGGTGAGATTACTATCGCGGTTCCAGAGTTTGTAGCCATTTCTTTGATTTCTGAGTTGACCAAGGTGGTCACCGAGCATGCCCCAGGGGTTGTGCTGTCTATTTCCAGCGAGACCGATTCTGTAGAGGGTGAGCTAGCAGAGGGTGGTCTTGACTTTGCTATTGATATTGAAAAAACCATTAACGAAGATATTAGCTCTAGAAGCCTCGCTATTTTCACTCCCTCGATATGGATGCGCGAAGGCCATCCACTGGCCCATAAATCTAGGGTCACACTGGATGAGATTCTCGAATACCCTTTCGTACAATACTATTTGCTCATCTATAAAAAAGTGAGTGCTAGAACTGATGCACGATTTGACCGAGTATTGCGTGATATGGGGCGGAAGCGTAAAAAGGCGCTGGTAACAAACCAGCTAATGACGGCGATGGAAACTGTCTGTGATACGGACTGCTTGATGGTGGCGGCCAAATATGGCCTGACAATGGAGCGTGAAATGTACCGCATTGTGCGTAAGCGCTACCCAGCCGAATTACCTCATGAGGGTACTATTTCGCTAGTTCTACTGCAGCATAAGAGAACGTCGGGATCTGGGATTCACCGCTGGCTATCGAATATTATTATGGGCTTAATTCAGAATAGAGCCCCAGATATTGATAGCGACTCTGAACACTGAGTGACGTCGGATTAAAGTCTGTAGCTGCTGCCTGTCATAGCAGCTGACACGAAGGTCATGACTTTTTTCACTGGTGCAGGGAAGTGGTGACCTCCAGCTTTCAGGGCAGCCTCTGCATGACGCTCCTCATCCACGAGCATCTGCTCGACAATAGCGCGGCTCTTGGTGTCATTTTCGGGCAGTTCATGCAGGTGAGTTTGCAGATGATCACAGACCTGATCTTCGGTGGCAGCTACAAAGCCTAGGCTTAGCTTATCGCTGATCAGCCCAGCGCCAGCACCAATTCCAAATGACATGGCATACCACAGAGGGTTCAGTGCACTAGTGCGGCCGCCCAGCTGATGAATACGCTCTTCGCACCAGGCTAAATGATCGATTTCTTCTTCGGCTGCGTGCTCCATCTGCGCACCTACTTCGGGCAACTTAGCGGTCAGGGCCTGTCCCTGATAAAGCGCCTGCGCACAGACTTCCCCAGCATGGTTGACGCGCATTAACCCCAAAGCATGCTTGCGCTCTTGCTCTGAGAGTTCAGCATCCTCGATATTAATCGCCGGCGACTTGCGCTGAGGGCTTGGTGCGTTTCCAAGAACAGTTCGCAGCCCCTGATCCATTTGGGTAAGCAGCTGGTCTAATACGGTGAGTTTTCGTTGAGTCATAATCTATTTATCGACGCCTGCTATGCACGGATTACTTGCCTACGCTGATTGTAGCTGTATTCCAAAAGTATTTCTTGGCAATCACAATGGGTACGTAAGCCAGAGCAAAAAAGGCCATTGCCAGCACCTCGCACACCAAGATATAAATCGGCCAGGGACCAAAGTAATCCAATATAGATGGGTTTAACGGTTTTTCCATCACATAAAAGTAGTTGGCACCTAGCCAGAGATTGATAGGCACCAAGGCCAATAGGTAAATATTCAACCAAACAAAGGTGCGCAGCATACTCCGAGGCTCTGGAATTAGGTTAAAGCTAAGTAGGTAATGTACCACTATCAGCACAAGTCCCCCGTGCACTATCCAGTACTTGAAAAACCCATAGCTAGGGAAGCCTGCATACAGATCGGGGGTGATCATGGCCTGAAGAGTGCCGCTCAGAACCATAAAATAAACTACCTCAAAACGACGGTAGCTGGGGTTCCAGAATAACAGAGGCGCAGTAAAAGCAAACAGATTGCAAATAGATAGAGGGAGATCTACGCGATAGTTAAATAAGCCGTTAGTCCAGTGAATCCATGAAAAAATCACCACAGTCAGAGAGAGAAATAAAGACATCCCTCGGCCTAGCCACAAATTTTGTTGAGCCGATAAACTTTTGCCCAGCCTTATCACCAACAGCAGCAACAATAGAGATACAATTAGGGTTAGATAATGGGAGTTGCTAAAGGACTCAAAGGGGATATCGAAACTAAAAAAAGAATGCTCCAAAGTATCCCCCTATGATGGGCCGCTAGCTCAGCGCGACCGCTTTAATGTTTTGCCGCTAACTCGTTTGTTCACGCTCAATAGCGCGCCATGCAATATCATCTCTAAAGTAGATATTATTCCAGTGAATAGTATGCGCTAATTCGTAAGCTTTTTTCTGAGCATCGGATACTGAGTCGCCCATGGCGGTGGCACACAAAACACGACCGCCACTGGTTATCACAGCATCGCCCTGTTGGGTCGTCCCTGCGTGGAAAACCTTCGCATCGACCTCGTCTTGACCTGATACGGTTAAGCCACTAATAACATCGCCACCTTGATAGGTGCCAGGGTATCCACCTGCTGCGAGCACTACACCAACCGATGGTCGAGGATCCCATTGCGCCTGCTGACTATCTAAATTGCCATCCAACGCTGCGAGACAATGCGCCACTAAGTCTGATTGAAGACGCAGCAGAATTGGCTGAGTCTCTGGATCGCCAAAGCGACAATTGTACTCGATAACCTTGGGGGTGCCGTCGGCCATGATCATCAGCCCAGCATACAGAAAACCTGTGTAGTCATTACCCTCATCGGCCATACCTTTTACCGTGGGGTAGATAACCTCATCCATAACCCGCTGGTAAATGGTTTGGTCAACCACTGGCGCTGGCGAATAGGCTCCCATGCCACCGGTATTGGGCCCAGTGTCGCCATTACCAGCTCGCTTATGATCTTGGCTAGTCGCCATGGGTAGAACATGTTTGCCGTCGACCATCACGATAAAGCTAGCCTCTTCACCATCGAGAAACTCTTCAATAACTACGCGATGCCCGGCCTCACCAAATGCATTGCCCGCCAACATATCACGCACAGCATCTTCGGCTTCAGCCATTGTCATGGCAACTATCACACCCTTGCCCGCGGCCAGACCGTCGGCCTTGATAACAATGGGCGCGCCCACCTCTTTTAGGTAGTCGAGGGCCTGATCCACATCGGTAAAATTTCCATAACTTGCAGTAGGAATCTGATGGCGCTCGAGAAAATCTTTAGTAAAAGCTTTGGAGCCCTCAAGTTGAGCCGCTCCCTTGGTGGGCCCAAAAATGGGAAGGTCGCGCGCAGTAAAATAGTCCACTATCCCATCAACCAATGGCTGCTCAGGCCCCACTATAGTCAAGCCCACTTCATTGCTGGCAGCGAACTCCGCTAGTGCGGAAAAATCGTCTACTTTGATTGCGAGGTTTTCAATAGTGGCTTCCATCGCTGTACCTGCATTGCCCGGAGCAACAAATACTCTGTTTACATCCGCACTCTGCGCAGCCTTCCAGGCCAGTGCATGTTCGCGCCCACCAGAGCCAATAATCAGTACATTCATTGATAGATTTCCAGATGTAGGTAAAGCTAAAATTATACCAGACTGCGCGCACAACGTATTTACAGTGCGCTAAAAAACCGCAAGAAAAATACCTCCAAATGCCAGTCTTGATACCAAGTGAAGACAATCTAAATTGTCATCCTGGCCGTAGGATGAGTTGATAACAATGGTTAAAAATATGGGCCTCTCAGACGCGAAAAGACCATCGATAATCTGGTTTAGACAAGACCTCCGTCTTGCCGACAACCCAGCCCTCCACGCCGCCTGCGAAGCGGGTGAAATCATTCCTGTCTATATCTTGGATACAGCCAATCCCGGTGACTGGGCCATGGGTGGCGCTAGTCGGTGGTGGCTGCATCAGGCTCTTGAATCACTCAATCAGTCTCTACAGGGCAGGTTGAATATTTTTCAGGGCGACCCTTTAGAAATTTTGAATAGGCTGGTTGAGCAGACCTCAGCTGGTGCAGTTTTTTGGAATCGCTGCTATGAACCCTGGCGAATTCAGCGCGATGGCAAAATAAAAACCAGCCTAAAAGAAGCCTCTGTTGATGTGAGGAGTTTTAACGGCTCGCTACTTTGGGAGCCCTGGGAGGTACTTAAAAATGACGGCACGCCTTACAAGGTCTTCACGCCCTATTACCGCCGTGGTTGTCTGTCTAAAATCGCGCCGCGCAAGCCGCTAGCGATTCCTAACAACATTCAGATTCAAGATAGGCGCAACGACTCGCTGTCCATTGCAGCGCTGTCTCTGTTGCCCAATATCAATTGGCATTGTGAAATGGACGCTCGCTGGGATATCACTGAAACCGCAGCTCAGAATCGTCTTGATGAGTTTGTCATTGACGAGCTTGAGGATTATCGCGACGGTCGTAATTTCCCAGCCAAGCCCAATGTGTCCCGGCTATCGGCTTACTTACACTTCGGTCAGATTTCCGTCAACACCGTCTGGCATCAGGCTTGCGACGCGGCAGCTTTGGTTAAAAATGAGGCCAGCATAGATACCTTCCTTAGCGAACTTGGCTGGCGAGAATTCAGTCATTACCTGCTATATCATTTCCCTCAGCTGCCTAAAGACAACCTGCAGCCGAGATTCGACCTGTTTCCCTGGGTGGAAAATACAGAAAGTGAATTAAAAGCCTGGCAACAGGGTCGTACTGGCTATCCTCTGGTGGATGCAGGTATGCGTGAACTCTACAGTACCGGTTACATGCATAATCGAGTGCGCATGGTGGTTGGCTCATTCCTAGTCAAGAATTTGCTGATTCATTGGCACAAGGGCGAGGATTGGTTTTGGGATTGCCTCGTGGATGCAAATTTGGCGGCCAACAGTGCCAGCTGGCAATGGATTGCTGGATGCGGAGCTGATGCTGCTCCATTTTTTAGAATCTTTAATCCAATCACCCAGAGCGAAAAGTTTGATAAGCAGGGAGACTACATTCGTCGCTATGTGCCAGAGCTTGCCAAAATGCCGGCGAAATATATCCACGCACCCTGGCTAGCGCCCGCTGCTGTGTTAAGGGCGGCCGGCGTAGAGATAGGCGCCAACTACCCGGCGCCTGTGGTTGATATCAAAGAGTCTCGCGAGCGAGCACTAGCTGCGTTCAAGCTAACTAAGCTGGTGGCTTTGTAGCCTCCAGCCGAGGTTGTGCAACCGTTAGTGGCGGAAATGGCGCATGCCGGTAAATACCATTGCCATACCCAGTTCGTTGGCAGCGGCAATAACCTCGTCGTCGCGCATAGACCCACCGGGCTGGATAATACAGCTAATACCCGCGGCGCCGGCATTATCAATGCCATCGCGGAATGGGAAGAATGCATCTGAGGCCATTACTGCACCCGCTACTTCAAGCCCAGCATGTTCGGCTTTGATACCTGCGATACGCGCGCTGTTGATGCGGCTCATTTGCCCAGCACCCACACCAATGGTTTGGTTGTTTTTAGCATAAATAATCGCATTGGATTTGACCATCTTGGCTACTTTCCAAGCAAAAAGCAGATCCGTCATTTCAGCCTGACTAGGAATGCGTTCTGTCACTACCTTTAGATCTTCTTCAGAGATCATGCCGTTATCGCGGTCCTGAATCAGCAGCCCGCCATTGACTCGCTTGTAGTCGAAGTCTTGAGGTCGCTCTGAACCCCAGGCGCCGCATTCTAAAAGTCGAACGTTTTTCTTGGTTGCCACTGCGGCTACGGCTTCTGCAGAAACAGACGGAGCAATAATGACTTCGACAAATTGCTTTTCGCATATCTTTGCAGCGGTCTTGGCATCTAGCTCACGGTTAAAAGCAATAATGCCACCAAACGCTGATTCAGGATCTGTTGCAAAAGCTAAATCATAGGCAGTGATAATATCTGCGGCTACGGCAACACCACAGGGGTTGGCATGTTTAACGATAACGCAGGCGGGTTGATCGAATTGCTTGACGCACTCTAACGCTGCATCAGTGTCGGCAATATTATTAAACGATAGCGCTTTACCCTGCAGCTGAACTGCAGTGGCAACACTGGCCTCAGCTGGGTTGGCTTCTGTATAAAATGCCGCTTTCTGATGTGGATTTTCGCCGTATCGCATCTCCTGAGTTTTAACATACTGAACATTGTATGTATCAGAAAAATCACGCTTCTCATTGGCGGTATTTCTGGCGCCAAAGTGATTGGCAATCATGCCGTCGTAACTTGCGGTGTGCTCGAAGGCTTTGACCATCAGTTGATATCGGCTGGCATAATCAAGCTGTCCCTCGGAGGCTTGCATCTCATTAAGCACCGCTTGGTAGTCACTGGCATTGACCACAATGGCAACATCTTTGTGATTTTTGGCGGCCGAGCGCACCATAGTGGGCCCGCCAATATCAATATTTTCTATGGCGGTTGGCAAATCGCAGTTGGGATCGGCAACGGTTGCTGCGAATGGGTAGAGATTAACCACTACCATATCAATCGGCTTTATTCCGTGCTCCTGCATGACAGTATCATCGGTACCGCGACGACCTAAAATTCCGCCATGAACTTTGGGGTGTAAGGTTTTTACTCGCCCATCCATCATCTCTGGAAAACCAGTGTAGTCCGATACCTCGGTGACGGAAATGTCATTGTCTCGCAACAGGCGGAAGGTGCCGCCAGTTGATAGGATTTCAACACCCATTTCAGTCAGGCTGCGTGCAAAGTCAACTATGCCAGTTTTGTCAGAAACACTAATCAGTGCGCGGGAGATTTTTCTTAGGTCGCTCATGGAGTCCTCGAAGTAGGGTGTAAAAGGTAATTACAAAAGGTCGTATTGTTTTAATTTTTTGCGCAGGGTGCCGCGATTTAGGCCCAGAATCTCGGCTGTTCTACTTTGATTCTGCCTAGTGTAGTTCATGGTGGCACTAAGTAGCGGCGGTTCCACCTCTGTCATTACTAGCTGGTACAGGTCTCTGGTATCCTGGCCACCGAGGTCGGAGAAGTAGCGCTGCATTGCCTCAGCAACGCTATAGCGCAGTGACTGGCTACTGTGGTTTTCTGTGCTGTTTGTCTGGTCCGCGGTTTCTTGTTGTTCTGCAGAGCTCATGCGGCTTGTACCTGATTGGTTGTGTTGAGGAAAAACTGCTGTAGAAATTCCTGTTGTTGTATCCTGCTGTCTAGCTTATTAAATTGTTGGGTAAACTCTTTGCCACCGGGCAGTTCACTGCTATACCAGCCAATATGTTTTCGTGAAATTCTTACGCCACCCACTTCACCATAAAAATCATGAAGGGCTTTAAGATGCCTAGCCATCATTCTGCCAACGTCCTCGAAGCTTGGTGCTGAAAGCTTTTCTCCGGTCTCGAGGAAATGGTTAATCTGGTTAAATATCCAGGGATTACCCTGCGCACCTCTGCCAATCATCACGGCCGCAGCGCCAGTTTTGGAGAGCACGGCAGCTGCCTTCTCGGGGCTGGTAATATCACCATTGGCAATCACGGGTATCGACAGAGCCTCTACTATTCCCGCTATGGTGTCGTACTCTACCTCACCAACAAAACGGCAGGCCCTAGTGCGGCCATGGACAGCCAAAGCAGCAATACCTGTCTGTTCGGCGATTTTAGCAATGCTGATTCCATTGCGATTCTGGCGGTCCCAGCCGGTGCGAATTTTTAGAGTAACTGGCACATCAACCGCGGCAATCACGGCGCGCAAAATATCTTCAACCAGCTGCGGGTCTTGCAATAACGCAGAGCCAGCGGCTCTTTTACAGACTTTTTTAGCGGGGCAGCCCATATTTATATCAATAATTTCAGCACCTTGTTCCACATTAAAGCGCGCTGCAACGGCCATCATCTCTGGATCATAACCAGCAATCTGCACCGACTTTGGTGAGGGCTCATCACCAAATTGAATGCGTAGGCGAGATTTTCTTGTGTCCCAGGTGCTGGGATCTGCCGCGACCATTTCCGAGACCACCAGACCGGCGCCCATCTCCCGGCAAAGCTGACGGAACGGCAGGTCAGTCACTCCAGCCATAGGGGCTAAAATAGTTCTGCGATCAATTTGATAGGGGCCAATATTAAACAAAGAAATCTCTGTAGTTGACGGCAAAAATTAAGGATGGCCATTCTACCCTGTGGGCAACTGATTAAAAAGTGATCAATCAAAAAAAGCCGCTTTTTATCCATCTTCAAAAAGCGATTCATTAAAGCGAGGGCTTTAGACTACTGTAAGAACCGATTCTAGCTTATTATTGTTTGACGTCATTTCCGGCAAAACAATAGTTCATGAAGCAGGCAAACGATTTTCCACAACTCCTAAAATATTGGTCACAGCAGTCAGGCGAGCATGAATGGGTGTTGGGCACCGTCTATAAAACTACCGGCCCTACTTATCGTAAGGCCGGTGCATTTATGTTGTTTAATAGCCTCGGCCAGCAGTTTGGATTGCTCAGTGGTGGCTGTTTAGAATCGGATATTCAGCGCCATGCCAAGGCAGTTATGGCAAGTGGCGAATCGCTTACAGTCTGCTACGACAGTAGCGACGAAGACGATATTTCTTTCCAGTTTGGTATCGGCTGCGGCGGCACTGTTTATATTCTGTTACAACCGCTCTGTGCAGAGAACGGCTTCCTGCAGTTTCATCAACTGGCTGCCTGCCTAGAGCAGCGCCAGCAATGCATTTATGTGCAAAAGATCTCTGCCGTGGGCTCAGAGATTGAGACTGCCTGCCTGCCAGAATCTACCGATAAATACTTACAATTAGCCGAGCAGCTGGCTGGTGTTAAGAGCGGGCTGCTCAATCTTGATATGGGTGCAGGCCCCGATGAGTACCTGGCTACTGTGGTCAGACCGCCTATCCACCTACTTGTGATTGGTGGCGGTGTAGATGCTCGTCCCCTCGTAAGCATAGCCAGTGATCTTGGCTGGGAGGTTACTCTCTGCGATTCGCGACCCGCCAATGGGCGACGCGAACATTTCCTCAATGCCGATAATATTCTCAATTGTCCTGTCCAGCAGCTGCCTGAGCACCCCCTGTACCCAAGTTTTAATGCGGCTGTTGTGATGAGCCATAATCTGCAGATGGATGCCGAAGCTCTGCTCAGTTTGCAGTCTGCACAGCTAAGTTATTTAGCACTTTTAGGCCCGCAATCTCGCAAGTCAACCGTGATGGAGCTAGCGGGTCTGGATGCTGCTGAGCTGAGTGTAGCCGTCGTCGGTCCAGCAGGTTTAAATCTTGGCGGGGAGTTGCCGGAGTCATTGGCGCTGTCGATACTGGCTCAGTGTCACGCGGTACTACATAACGGCGACGCCCAGCCATTTTTTTCAGGGTGATTAATAATGGCTGAAATAGCGGCCGTTGTGTTAGCGGCGGGCGCGGGGTCTAGATACAGAGACTCTGGTGCACAGGGCCCTAAGCAATTGGCTAGCATTCACGGCAGGCCCATGCTTCAACTGGCGATAGACAGAGTTTCTCAGCTACCCCTCAAAGCTGTGTACACGGTGCTTGGCTACTCTTGGCAATCTATAGCAGACAATATTTGTAATACTGAGGTTCTGATTAACAGTAACTGGCAGCGGGGTCTTGGTAGCTCTATAGCTCTAGCTACAACTGAAATTACTCGGCGACAGCCGTCCTGTCAGGGGCTGCTATTTGTGCTTGCCGATCAACCTGTTTTGGGCTCTGAACAGCTAACTGAGATTCTGCAGCTGTTCAATGGTCATCAGCCGATCTGTGCGAGTTACAAGGGTAGTATTGGCGTACCAGCGCTATTCCCGCAAAAGATGTTTTCTACTCTAAAGGGGCTTAGTGCAGATTTCGGGGCCAAGGCGGTATTGCAGTCGATGCGGGAGAGTTTGATCACTGTGCCTATGCCGGCCGCAGCCCTAGATATTGATACTGTTGAAGATCTTCAGCGACTAAAGGCCCAGCAGCTTGTGGATTAGCGCGCCTTCCGCGCTGATAGCTGGGCCCACTGGTCTTCGATAGCCGGCCCCTCAAAATCAAAATTAGAGCGATAGGGCGCAGAGACATCGACAATCTGAGATTCTAAAAGACCTGATAGGCAGAGCAGGCCATTAGCTGCTGTGAGCTCAGTAATCGAGGGTGCTAGCTGAATTAGGGGTGCAGCCAGAATATTAGCCACCATGACCTCTGCAATGGTGTTGGCTGGAATAGCCTCAGGCAGGCAGGTCAGTATCTGCTCATCATCGATTTGATTGCGCTGTGCGTTGTCCCTGGTGGCCAAAAGAGCCTGAGGATCATTGTCTACAGCAATAACTTTTTTGGCCCCCAGCAATAGTGCTGCAATCCCCAGAATTCCTGAGCCGCAGCCATAATCTACAACGGTTTTGCCCTGAAGATCTTGGGCGTCTAACCAGCGCAGGCAGAGATGAGTGGTGGGATGGCTGCCGGTACCAAAGGCCAGTCCTGGATCAAGACTTAGGTTAATGCCTTGCGGGTCCGGCGCGTTAGTCCAGCTTGGGCAAATCCACAGGCGCTCACCGCACTTGACCGGATTAAAATATTTTTTCCATTCCTGAGACCAGTCTTTGTCTTCGAGTAATTCCCAGCGCCAGCCTGAAGATGGAGTCAGGCAAATATCTAACTGTGCAGAGATTTGATCTGTATCCACAGTAGAGGGGAATAGCGCTTTTATAATGCAATTATCCCAAAGAGGCGTTTCTCCAACTCCTGGTTCAAGTATGGGTTGGTCGGCCGCATCTTGCAGAGTGACAGATAGGGCACCGGCGTCCAGCAGGGCATCTTCAAAAGACTCGCTGTGCTCACGGCACACTTCAGTGTTGAGCTGAATCCATCTGCTAGACGACATATTCTGGGTAAACCTGTAGTAGGATTATATGGCTGTTTGCCGCGAAGCTGAGCTCCGCGGCAAACTCTTTTGATCACAGCCCGAGCTTTTTCTCGAGGTAGTGTATATTGACGCCGCCTTTTTTAAACTCAGGGTCGCGCACCAGATCCGCATGTAAGTCGATATTGGTCTTGATGCCGTCAATCATCATTTCGTCCAATGCATTGCGCATTCTCGACAGGGCCGAATTTCGATCTCGTCCATAGGTAATTATTTTGCCAATCAGCGAGTCATAATTGGGCGGCACTCGGTAGCCGTTATAGATATGAGAATCTACGCGCACCCCGTTACCCCCAGGTGCATGATAAGCGTTAATGGTGCCCGGCTGTGGCATAAAAGTCACAGGGTCTTCTGCGTTTATTCGGCACTCGAAAGAATGGCCTCGGAAAATAATATTTTCCTGCTTAAAGCTCAGGGGCCGACCGCTGGCAATTAACAGCTGTTCTTTCACGATATCCACACCGGTGATCATCTCAGAGACTGGGTGCTCTACCTGAACCCGAGTATTCATCTCAATAAAGTAATAGTTGCCATCTTCATAGAGAAATTCAAAGGTGCCGGCACCGCGATAGTTGATTTGGATGCAGGCATTAACGCAGCTTTCAAAAACTGCCTGACGAGCCTCCTCGGGAATTCCTGGGGCTGGCGCTTCCTCTATTACCTTTTGATGGCGACGCTGCAGCGAGCAGTCGCGATCACCTAAATGTATTGCATTGCCCTGGCCGTCCGACAGCACCTGGACTTCAACGTGACGTGGGTTTTGTAGAAACTTCTCCATGTATACAGTGCCATCACCAAAAGCCGCTGCTGCCTCTGTCTTGGTGATGTTTACTGCATTTACCAGGCTCTGTTCATTCTCGACAACACGCATACCGCGCCCACCGCCACCGGCTGCTGCCTTGATGATCACCGGGTAACCGATACGCTGCGCCGTAGCTCGCAGCTGAGCTGGGTCATCAGAAAGCGGGCCGTCCGAGCCGGGAACTGTGGGGACACCCGCAGCCTTCATCGCCTTAATGGCTGCCACCTTATCGCCCATTACACGGATAACCTCAGCTGTAGGGCCGACAAAAACAAAGCCGCTATTCTCTACCTGCTCAGCGAAGTCTGCATTTTCAGCAAGAAAGCCGTAACCGGGATGTACAGCTTGAGCACCGGTGATTTCCATGGCACTTATCAGAGCAGGAACATTGAGATAACTCTGTGGTGATGGGTTGGGGCCAATGCAGATCGCCTCATCCGCCAGCTTCACATGTTTGAGTGCAACGTCGACTTTTGAGTGCACCGCAACGGTCTTGATGTCCAACTCTTTACAGGCGCGCAGGATTCTTAAGGCAATTTCACCACGATTGGCGATAAGCACTTTTTCAAGCATGATTTAGTTCCTAGCAGGCATTAAACAATGGTAAACATAGGTTGATCGAACTCAACAGGCTCACCATCCTCTAGCAGGATAGCGCCAATGGTACCGGCCTTGTCAGCCTCAATCTGGTTCATCATCTTCATAGCTTCAATAATACAGAGCACATCACCTGGAGCCACGGTCTGACCTATAGCGACAAAGGCGTTGGCGCCCGGCGCTGGGGAGCTATAAAAGCTTCCCACCATAGGAGAGCGCACCACATGTCCTGAAAGTTCGTCTGTGGAAGGGGCTGCTGGTGCTGGAGCAACGGGCGCTGGGGCAACAGGCGCTGGTGCCACTGGTGCCGCTACTGCAGCTGCCGGAGCGGCTGCATAAGCCGCGGTGCCACCGCGACTGATACGTACAGATTCTTCACCTTCGGTGATTTCTAGTTCGTTGATATTTGATTCTTCAAGTAGCTCGATAAGCTTCTTAACTTTACGAATGTCCATGTTGATCTCTCAGTCTTTAGCTATTGGTCAATCTTGCTCAATGCAGCCTGCAGGGCAAGCTCGTAACTCTGTGTGCCGAAACCGCAAATAACGCCTTCAGCAATATCAGAAAAATAAGAATGTCGGCGAAACTCTTCTCTGGCGTGAACATTTGAAATGTGCACTTCTATAAAGGGAATTTCGACACCTAGCAGCGCATCGCGTAGCGCTACACTGGTATGGGTAAATGCACCTGGGTTGATGATAATAAAATTAACCCCTTCGGTTCGCGCATCATGAATCCGCTGAATCAATTCGTACTCGGCGTTGCTCTGCAAGGCGAGTAGATGATGGCCGGCGGATATAGCTAGATCCATCATTTTTTGGTTAATCTGTTCAAGAGAGTCGCCGCCATAGATCTCGGGCTCGCGGGTGCCTAACAGGTTTAGGTTGGGGCCGTGAAGGAGGAGTATGGTTGACATAGTTAGGCTCTCTGAAGGTGCTAAACATCGGCCAAGTCTGCCCTAAAACCCTTTACCTGTCTATAAATATAGCGAAAAACTACATTTTCGACGAAATTAGAAGAATTTACGGATATTTTTCTAGATTTTTTGCGAATTTCGTTTGGCTTGGTGCTGAAGTATTGGCAGGATCGGCCATTTTCGGCGCAGAATTGCCGTAAAAGTAAGCAGAAATGCAGAAGATCGGCTAACTTCTACAAAATATCAAAATAATGCAGCTAAAATGCGCAAAGTTAGCGTTTTGCGCGCTTAATTGCATCTAACACCATCGGTTCCAATAAAATCTGTGGCAGAATTTCCGCTTCGCCGGGGCCCTCTGGGAAAACAAGGTACAACGGAACACCGCTGCGTTGATATTCATTTAGCAAATTAGTGATCTGTGGGTCGTTGTTAGTCCAGTCACCTTTGAGATAGGTCATATTGTTTTGTTCTAGCGCATCATAAAACTCGTCTGACCCTAGGGCTACGCGTTCATTGACTAGACAGGTAATGCACCAGTCCGCGGTAAGATTAACCAATACGGGTTTGCCTGCGCTGCGCAGGCTATTGAGCTTCTCTTCGCTATAGGCCTGCCATTTTTGAGGTTGGTTGCTCTCTGATAGGCTTAGACTGGGAGCTGCTATAGCACCTATTGCACAGAGTCCAGCGAGAAGCTTACTAATGCTAACGCGAGAGGTGCTGCTAGCTGACCCCTGATCAAGCTTCCAAAGCCAGATCGCCATAGCGATAAGCACCAAGCCAATAATAACCATGGCAGCTAGATCGATACTGGTTTGTCGGCCTGCTACCCATAGGAGCCAGACTGCGGTTAGGTAGAGAGGGAAGGCGAGAAATTGTTTAAAAGTGTCCATCCACTGGCCAGGCTTTGGTAGCTTCTGACTAATTCCAGGAATCCAGGTCAGCAGGATAAATGGCAGGGCCATGCCCAAGCCCAACAGAGCGAAAACCAGCAGAGCAACGTAACTGGGTTGTGATATGGCAAACCCCAATGCTGGCCCCATAAAGGGTGCGGTACAGGGGCTTGCTACAGTGGTTGCCAAAACTCCTGTCATAAAGGAAGACTTAAGGCTTTCATCGTTGCCGCTGGACTGACCTAAAGACATTAGTCCTGTGCCAATTTCCAGATAGCCTGAAAATGCCAGTCCCATTACAAAGAAGAGATAGATCAAGAAGATAACAAATAGAGGCGACTGAAGCTGGAATCCCCAGCCTATAGCTTCACCGGCTGCGCGCAGTGACAGCATGACCACTGCAATAGCAACGAACGACGAAACTACACCAGCAGTGTAAGCCATGCCATGAATCTGTTTGCTGCGGTCAGTCTGGTGACTGCGCGTGAAGCTTAGTGCCTTGATAGAGAGTACTGGAAATACACAGGGCATTAGATTCAAAATCATGCCTCCTGCAAGAGCGAAGAGCATAATTAACCCTAGGGAGAATTCTGCTTGCCCGCCAGTTGCGCCATTGTTTGAACCCCCCATTTGCGCCTTAGCTGCCGCCGACATGGTGCTACTGACAGCAATGTTACCGCTGGCAAGGTCGATAGACAGCCATTGCTTGTAGGGCGGGTAACATAGTCCGGCATCGGCACAGCCCTGAGACTCAATTTGAAGCTCTAGCTGTTGGTTGCTTGAGCTAAAGGGCACAGTCACAGTTGTACTGCCATAGTAGACCTCGAGCTCCTCCTCAAAAAACTCGTCCCATTTGCGTTTGCCGATTGCAAACTGTGGTGGTTGCAACTGGGCGTCGGGATTTACCGCATTAAATTTGAATCGATCGCGATAGAGATAGTAGCCTTCGGTGATGGCCCAGTTAAAAATCAGTTGGTTTTCTTCCAAGACCACATCCAGCTGATAGGCTTGGTCAACGGGTAAAAAAGTTGCCGATGAAGGCTGCAGCGCGGAGAAAGAGCCACCACCTGTGGGGGTGAGTACTGAGTTTTGGCTATTGGCCGTCAGGGCAGTTAGTCCGATCAGCGTGAGCATGATAAACAGGCTTTTCTTAAGCAGTCTGTGCATAATTTTTCCGTTGTCGTCTCGCGATCCTGTGTTTGCGTTTGACCAGTTGTAGATCAAAATCCAAAGCGGATTCTAGACTATTAAGGTTACTTTTTAACTGTCCTATTAGGGTAAGATATACCCTTAACTCAGCCATCCTAGTTTGGCTCATGCTATAGTTTGTCAGAGGCTCTGTATGAAAACCATTATTGTTCTAATTTTTACTGGCATCACCCAGCTCGCTTTCCATGCTGGCGAAGCCCATGCTGAATCAACAGCTGTTGCGGGCTTAGAGGTGACGGAAGCCTACATTCGTACCATGCCGCCAGGCCGGACTACCACCGCAGGCTTTCTAAGCATCAGTAATGCCGGCGAAGCAGATTGCCAACTCCTAAATGCTGAATCTTCAATTTCCGACCGCGTGGAATTTCACGAACATCAGCATGCCGATGGCATGATGCGTATGCGGCCGCTGCCCGACGGCGTCATTATACCTGCGGGGGAAACCGTTGTATTCAAGCCGGGTGGTTTGCACATTATGCTGTTTAATATAACGAGCGAGCTCGAAGCTGGTGAGGTTACGCAGCTGAGGTTCAACACAGATCATTGTGGGACTGTCCAATTCACCACAGAGGTCCGCAGCCTGCTAGATAAGCCTATGGGTGGGATGCATCATTAATGAATCTATTTAAAGGATTAAAGGCCAGATGGGGTCGCTCCTATACAGATTTAAGTGAGACGCTGTCAGAGGACTACGTAGGCGATCAGGCGCCCAAGGGGCTGCGCTATAGCCTGATCGGAAGTTTAGTCCTGCTGGTATTCTTACTGCTGCTCGGCTGGTACTGGAGTAGCGAGCCAGAGGCCTTCGATGTTGGTGCTGTCAATGCTCAAATGACTGGATCAGAGCAGCCGGTGGTCGGCTCTGTCACCACCTCTACGCTTATTCATGTTGTCGATCTTTTACTAGAAAAGCCCGGTGGCTATTTGGCAAATGACGTTACACCGCCGAGCCTGTGGTTAGATAACATTCCAAGCTGGGAATTTGGTGTGCTGGTGCAGGTGCGTGATCTCAGCAAAGCTATGCGCGAGTCGTTTAGTCGTTCGCAATCCCAATCTACTGAAGATCCTGATCTCGCATTCGCCGAACCCAGATTTAATGTCGATCACGTCAGTTGGGCTGTACCCTGGCCAGAGCGCGAATATACCGACGGCCGAGATTATTTGCAGGGCTATTTATTAAGGCTCCACGACGAACAACAATTCAATGCGCAGTTCTATGCCCGCGCAGACAACTTACGCTACTGGTTGAGTACTGTTGAAACCAGGTTAGGCAGTCTATCTCAGAGACTGTCTGCCAGTGTTGGTCAGCGGCGAATAAATACAGACCTTTCCGGTGCCGCTGGTGCCAGGCAGTCAACAGTCTCTCCCGACGAGATCAGCGTGAAGACTGACTGGCTACTGATCGACAACGTCTTCTACGAAGCCCGCGGTACCTCGTATGCCCTGATGCATTTTCTTCGGGCGGTCGAGATAGACTTTGCTGATGTTTTAGCCAAGAAAAATGCGCTTGCCAGCGTTCGTCAAATTGTTCGTGAACTGGAGATGACGCAGCAACCGGTCAGTGCTCCGCTGATTGTCAATGGTGAAGGCTTCGGGATGTTGGCGAACCACTCTCTGGTAATGGCGTCCTACATTAGCCGCGCCAATGCGGCAATTATTGATTTAAGGGAGTTACTCTCTCAAGGATAGAGGTCCATGGCAGATGTCTTGAATACCGATGGAATTGGTTCTGGGACAGAAACATCT
>JABJEX010000082.1 GCA_018663035.1 Porticoccaceae bacterium | reverse complement strand
GAGTGAACAGCACCAGGAACCTGCGCTCTCAACAGCTCTTACTGACCGAGTCGAACCTATTAAGGGGGTGCGTAAACTAATGGCTGAGCGCATGGCTGATTCCGTGGCTTCAATTCCGCATTTCACGTTTGTTGAGGAAATCGACGTTACCGAACTTGTTGCGCTGCGTCAGAGTTTGAAACAGGCCTATGCGGAGAAGAATTTGAAAATAACCCTGATGCCCCTGTTTATTAAGGCCCTGTCTTTAGCGCTAAAAGAGTTCCCTATTGTCAACAGCAGAGCCAATGATGATTTTACTCAGCTAACCTATATTTCCAGCCACAATATTGGTTTGGCAGTGGATGGAAAAACTGGCCTGCTGGTTCCCAATGTCAAAAATGTCCAACAGCTGGGTCTGGTCGAGCTTGCTGAGGAAACCAA
Source organism: Porticoccaceae bacterium (assembly GCA_018663035.1). Lineage (GTDB taxonomy): Bacteria > Pseudomonadota > Gammaproteobacteria > Pseudomonadales > Porticoccaceae > HTCC2207. The sequence continues at coordinate 6,375 of JABJEX010000082.1, read as the reverse complement.
CAGACTGATAGATGCTGCGCGCAGTGGCAAAATAGACCCGGCAGACCTTAGGGGCGGTACTATCAGTATCTCTAACATAGGTGCTATTGGTGGGACTGTGGCCACTCCGATAATCAATCGTCCAGAAGTAGCCATCGTAGCCTTGGGGAGAATTCAACAGTTGCCTCGTTTCGATCAGCAGGGCCAAGTAGTGTCGCGCAGCATTATGACTGTGAGCTGGTCTGGTGATCATCGGGTATTGGATGGTGGGACCATAGCGCGGTTTAATAATCTTTGGAAAAGTTATCTAGAGCAGCCGATGACTATGATTGCGGCAATGATATAACAGGGGCAATGCATGATAATGGGTTTTGAGGGGAGTCCATGGGTTTAGTCGAGAGCCAAAACCTGCAGCATTTCTATATCAGTGAAGAGCAATCTTTTTACCTGTTAAGTCACGCCGATGCCAGAAAACTAAAGGATTGGCTATCGCTCTGCGAATCTCAATTAGCAAGTTTGGGTTTTACTCACATAGAACTATTGGGCAATGGTGCCTATGGCTTTGTTTTTGCCGGTAATGACGCCAACCAAAACCCCTATGTCTTCAAGTTTGCTCGTATTACTCTGCCTCAGCATATTCAGGATCGTCTGGAGGAAGAGAGTTTCATGCTGTCTCGCACTTCACATCCTGGTATTCCCAAGTTTATTGAATTTCAAAATATCAGCGGTCAGTCAATATTGATGATGACTAGGGCCAAGGGCATTAATCTGGAACAGTTATCTCGCCAGACTGGCAAGCTAGCGCCGGATTTAGTTTTAAAAATCGCCTCTCAAATGGCGGATATTTTATTGAGCCTGCGAGGCGACCAAGACCAGCTAGACAGCCCGACTATGGTGCACGGAGATATCAAACCCTCCAATATAATGTTTGATCCTGAGACCCAGACTGTCTCGTTGATCGATTGGGGCGCCGCAGTCTTCGCTCAATGTGATGCCAAGGGGCATCGAATAGATGGTATTGGTCACAATGCATTCCAAATCGATGTCGATCAAACCAATGCCAAATTGGGGGATATTTATTTTATTGGCCACCAGCAGCTCAATGGCGAGCTTTCTTCGCCACGTTTTGATGAACAGGGGTTAGCAGGTACCCTATATGCGTTGGCCTCAGGGCAGGGTAGTCGTTTTGGGAGCCAGGTAATCACACCTCAGTCGCTCGGGCTGCCAATTGAGTTCGCCAATACGCTGGCGGCAATGCTCGATGAGGACCGAGACCTGAGCTATAAGGCTGGAGATTACTTTCTTAAAAATATGCCCTACATGAAGCGTATTCAGGCTAGGAGTACGAATAACAACGATGCCAAAGCAATAATTCCCTACAGTCTGGTGCAGTCCGCTGAGCCCCTAGAAACAGTTGTCTACAGTTCTCGTAAAGGTTTTTTAAGGCAGGAGATGGGCCATGACAGATTTATAGCTCAGGGTGCCGACTATGGGGGGCATGAAGGCTATAAGAACTATCTGGCCGGCATGGGTGATACAGAGAAAGCCTTTGTGATTGCAGTGAGTCACCTGGGTCGTTTTCCGCTGGTGGGTGGATTGGCAATTCGCTGGGAGAAACAGGGCGTATCCATAGATTCAAGCCTTAATCTGTACCAAACAGAGTTGGGCCCAAATCTAAGTCGATCGTTTGCCTCTGCGATTAATAATGTCGTTCATTTAGGGCGAGCTATCAACAAACAGGGCGTGTTTAAAAGCTGTATTTTTGATGCGCGTAAAACGCTGCATATAGGGCGAGATAACGTCGATCAGGCCTTTGTTGCTGACCCAGAGATGCAGATTCCCTTTGAGATCCAAGCCGAGCCAGCATTGAGCACAGACCTTAGAGATCTGCAGAGTCCGGACAATAGCCGCTTGCACTCCTATTTTGAAGATGGCGATGACCCAGACGAGATGTTGCAACTGCCAGAAGAGATTATGCGATTGCTCGCATCGATGAATCGAATTCGTCACACAGGCTGTATTATTTTTGAGGCGGTGGAGAAAGATTTAAAAATTCACAACTATCTCAGCTTGCTGGACGCCAGCAAAGAAGCAGAGTTTCGGTATTGCCTTGATAGCATCTTGACTCAGTTAGATTTAATAGATGGTCTTGGGGTCTCTGGGTTTATGAAGTTACCCTATAAAAATACCAAGTTTTTTGATCACTGCGCAAAACAGCCAGATCAATTCTGTTGAGTTTCTGGGTCTCCCTCACTTTATATGTACGTCAAATGTCCATCGAGCAATAGGCACAACTCTGTCAGCTAAGGGAGGCTCGATTGACATTATTGCACTGCAGCAGGCTCTGTTTTTGATACCAGCGGATGGCATAAAAAGCAGAGCCATAGGTGCAATATCAAATTAGTCGATACTAATACGATGGCTTTCCGGCGCAAGGGGCTTTGAGCACGGCGCCTTAATGGTCAGAATGCCATTTTTAAACTTTGCTTTGATATCCTTTTCGCTGGCATTACTGCCCAGATTAAAGCTGCGTATAAACTTGCCGTAACGTCGTTCTTGGCGAATGATTCGGCCATCTTGCTCTTCAGTCTCTTCCTGGTGACTTTCGGCTTCTATGCTCAGAACGCCATTCTCTAGGCTGACGCGGACATCGTCCCTGTCAACGCCGGGAAGTTCGGCAGTAATTTTGTAGCTGTCTTTTTTTTCCTCAATATCGACTCTAGGGGAAAAAGCGACATCAGTGCTGTCACTGATCTCTCTGGATGGAGACCAGAAACCATTGAGCAGATGATCAAAATCAAATAGCGAATTGCGAGGAATGATATTCATTTTATGCCTCCTGTTTTGGGTTGACAAACCAAGTGTTGCAGAAGGAAGTTTGGCAGGATACCTGCGCGACGCCTTGAGTTAAATCAAACAAAGATTCTATTCAGAGCGTCGGCAGGACCGTAAAGGTTACTTGCCGTCGGCGAGCACTTCCCGGGCTGCGTTGCGGCCCGGTAATCCGGTAACGCCACCGCCGGGATGGCTGCCAGCACCACACATATAAAGGTTTTTGAGGGGGCCGCGATAGTCTCCGTGATTCATCAATGGACGAGCAGCCCACATCTGATCTAAGGTCATCACGCCGTGCATAATATCCCCGCCAATTAAGCCCAGCTTCTCTTCTAGATCAAGCGGTGAAAGAATCATTTTGCCGACCACCGCATCTCTAAAATTAGGGGCATGAGCGGTCACCGTGTCAATAATAGTTTGTGCCGCCGCTTCGCGAGCGTCGTGCCAAGATTGACCATCGGGCAACTCTGGTGAAAACTGCTGGCAGAACAGCGAGGCCACATGCTGACCCTCCGGCGCTAGAGAGCTATCTAGGGTTGAGGGTATTAGCATTTCAACAATAGGGTGCTTTGACCAGCCATTGGCTTTGGCATCAACATAGGCGCGATCCATATAATCCAATGTTGGGGCAATCACGATACCGCACTGATGATGCTCTGCATTGTCTTTGCCGGGCAGAGCCGTAAAGTCTGGCAGCTCTGATAAAGCCACATTCATGCGAAAAGTACCGGAGCCATTTTTATAGCCATCCATACGGCGGGAAAATTCTATATCCAGATCACCCTCATTAAACATCTGGCCATAAAGCATCTTGGGATTTACGTTGGCAATAACGCGCTTGGCGACAACGATTTCCCCATTCATAAGAGTCACACCGGTGGCTGCACCATTTTCTACATTGACTTTGTCAACCGCAGCGTCGGTGGTGATTTCAACACCCACTGATTCGCAGGCTTGCTTCATCGCCTGGGTAATTGCTCCCATGCCACCAATGGCGTGGCCCCAGGCACCTTTTTCACCATCCACTTCACCAAAGACGTGGTGCAGAAGTACATAGGCAGATCCGGGAGTGTCCGGGCTGGCGTAGTTGCCAACAATGGCGTCAAAGCCAAAGGCCGCCTTAACATGTTCATTTTCAAACCAGCCATCTAGGAAGCTGCGCGCGCTCTTGGTAAACAGGTCATAGACGTCGCGGTGTAACTGGTTGCTGCCTTTGGCAACGGGCCAGAGTTGCACTGCGGCTTGCAGTGCAGCGCGCAGGCCGCGCTTGGGATTGGGCGGCGTTTTAGTACTGATATCACGCAGCACGTCTGCGACAGCTTCAATACGCTCATAGTACTCGGGAAGACGCTCGGCATCGCGATGGGAGAACTTGCGAAATTCTTCTTGTGTGCGCTCTAGACCGCCACCTAGCTTTAAGTAGTTATTGCTGTCGATGGGCAAAAAGTTTGAAATCGGGCGTTTGACCACTTTAAGGCCGTATTCTTTGAGCTGCATATCAGCGATAACATCTGGATTGAGCAGGCTGACGGTATAGCTGGCCACAGAGTTTCTAAAGCCCGGGTGGAATTCTTCTGTGACAGCAGCACCGCCGACTATAGATCTGCGTTCACAGATACGTACATTGAGGCCGGCTTTGGCTAAATAGTAGGCACAGACTAGGCCATTGTGTCCGCCACCAATAATCACTGCGTCAAGGGATTTGCTGTTAGATGACATGAATCGTCTCTCTTCTTATTCTGTTAGATCAACCTAGGATGGCAGTCTAATAGCTTTATCCGGTGGGGGCTATTGTTGTATATTGAAAATAAAAAATAAGGTCGATAACAGCATGCCGCTACGCAAACTAATTACCTCCATACCGCTAATTTTTATGATGGCCTGCTCTGCAGATTATGATCTGGTGATTGCCAAGGGTCGGGTTATTGATCCGGAAACCGGCTTGGACGCGGTAAAGTATATCGGCATCAACCATGGCAGTATCAGTGAGATTTCGAATACTGCAATATCTGGGCGTCAAACTATTGATGCCAGTGACCTGGTGGTGGCTCCGGGGTTTATTGACGTCCACAGCCATAGCCCGACTCTGTTAGGTCAGCGCGCCAATCTTCTTGATGGTGTCACAACTCAGTTAGACCTAGAAGCCGGTTCATTTCCGGTGAGCTTTTATGGCGAGCACTTTCGCGATGGTGCGCAGATTAATTACGGCTCTTCGGTAGGGCACTGGGCGGTGCGCCTCAAGGTCATGGAGGCATTGGATCTGCCTTACATCTTCTCTGGCAAAAAAGTATTGAGTATGGCCGGCGCCACCTGGATGCAGCAGGCCACGGCAGAGCAAATTGAGCAGATGCGTGTACTTCTTAATCGGGGTCTGGATGAGGGTGGCCTGGGAATAGGGGTATTGCTCGATTATATGACCAAGGCGGTATCCCCTGCTGAGTTACGCATGCTCTTTGAGGTTGCCTCCAGCCGCGAGGTGCCGCTATATGTCCATGTGCGTCGAGGCTATACGGGAGACCCCGCTGGGTTGATTGAGGTGGTCAATCTGGCCAAGGAGACCGGTGCAGCACTCTTTATCTGTCATATCACCCACAATGCGATGGGGCGCATAGGAGACTGGCTGGCGATCATTGACGAAGCCAATAAAGCTGGAGCCAATATTGTCACCGAGACGCTTTCATACGCTGCTGGTGGCACCAGTATCTCTGCTGATGTATTTCGGCGTCGTGATTGGCAGGCCATATTCGATATCACCTATGAAGATGTACAGTGGGTCGCAACGGGAGAATGGTTGACCAAAGATAGCTGGGATAAGTATGCCAAAGAGCAGCCTACGGGTATGGTGAATCATCACTACGTTAAAGAAGACTGGATTGAAACTGCTTTGCAGTGGCCACGCATGATGGTATCTACCGATGCACTGCCGGCTATCGATACTAGCCTGCCTACTAATCCCAATATAGCTGGCACCTTCTCCCGAGTGCTTGGCCATTATGTTCGAGAGCGAAATGTCCTGAGCCTTCACGACGCATTAGCTAAGATGAGTCTCTATCAGGCCCAATGGATGGAACAGGCCTCGTCGCTATTCAAGAAAAAAGGTCGCATCCAGATTGGTGCAGATGCAGATATTGTTATTTTTGACCCAAATACAGTGGCCGCCAATGCAGATTACGGTGACCCCTATCTCGCTCCTACCGGCATTATCCATGTTTTGGTGGCCGGCGAGATCGTAGTGAAAGATTCGGTCAACCTTGAGGGCTCGTCTCCAGGTCAAAAGCTTCTTGGCGCAGGTTTATAGCGATCTTTTTGAGTTTATGTCGGTGAGTCTGACTTTACAGATTTAGCTAGTGGGTCTATTACTTAAGCCTCTGTCGATTTAATTAGATCGGAGACTAATGGCTCAGCACAACCCTCGCACAATCCTCAATGAATTCTTTCGACATGATTCAGCAGGTGGCATCCTTTTAGTTCTTATGGCGGTACTGGCGATTCTGTTTGCCAACTCACCCCTATCAAGTATTTACCAGACATTTTTAAATACCCCAATGCAGGTTAGGGTTG
>JABJEX010000081.1 GCA_018663035.1 Porticoccaceae bacterium | reverse complement strand
TCAGGCAATAAAAGTCAGGCAATAAAAGTCAGGCAATAAAAAAGGGATGCCTCTCGACAACCCCCCTCAATGGTTCTCAAGCCGAAGCCTGTTGAACACTTTTCGCAATCCATCCAATTTTTATTATTTTTTATTGTTATTTTTACTCAGAGACTTGCTCTGGTGATTCTTATTCTAACCAGAAATTTGTTCTCTACAAGTAAAATTTTAAGCTTTCTGCTATTTGGCCGCCTGAATCTGACTAATCTGTTACTTTTTGAAACGGACGAACGTGGTTTTTGCCCAGATTAGGCCTTCTTACGGCTAATTCCTAGTTTATTACGGCGTTCCCAAAGTGATTTTCGGCTGATGCCGAGCTTTTGTGCGAGCGCTGTTTCACTCATGTTTTCCTGATTCTCCAGCACAAAACTGGTGAAATAGTCTTCCAGCGAAAGGCCGGCAGGCGCATCTGTCGCTGGACTAGGTCTGGCGTTAGAGTCACTAATACCAGCCTCGTCTAGGCTGCTTGGCATGCTGTCAAGTCCCAGCATTTTGGCGCTAATCACTTCTCCTTCCTCAGATAGTATTGCGCTTTGATAGAGCATATTTTGCAGCTCCTTCACATTGCCGGGCCAGCTGTAGTTTGTCATAGCCTCAATGGCGTCTTGGCTCAGTGTTATTTTGTGGCCGAGCTCGATACTAAACCTATCAGTGAAATACTGTACCAAGCTGCTTATATCTGCTGCGCGGTCGCGCAGTGCTGGCACTTGAATTTGCACCACATTCAGGCTGTAAAATAAATCTTTGCGAAAGCGGTTGCTGTCGCACAGTGCTTTTAAATCTTTCGTTGTCGACGCAATACAGCGAAAGACTTTTTGCTCAACAGCTCTGAGAGCCACAGCCTGTAATGGCGGGCTTAACTCGCAGATATTGCTTAAAAATACAGTGCCAATGGGGGCGCCGCTAAGCAGGGCAGAGAGTTGAGCCTCATCTGCAGTGGTACAGTTGATCGCTACCAAAGGTTGCTCGGAAACAGCGCTGCTGTGATGAATAATTTCTGCAATAGTGCGCCGACCGGTGCCATTATCACCCTGAATAACCACCGGGGCCCCAGTGGGAGCCGCTCTGTGTACGGTACGCAGAATCTTTAATACCTTGGGGCAGTTACCGACCAAAATCGGCAGCTGATGCTCCGCTTGAGCGGTTTTTTTCTCAGCGTCGCCAATAATGCGTTTTACCGCGCTCAGCATTTCCTCGTGGTCGAAGGGCTTAGAAATATAATCGGCAGCACCCTGACGCATCGTGTCTACTGCGGAGCGCAGGCTGGCATAACTGGTCATAACCAATACAGGTACCGGGCCCGCAGGACGAATAAATTCTAAGCCAGAGCTTCCCGGTAATCTAAGGTCACTGATAATTAAATCGAACTCATTAAGATTAAAAGACTCCTGCGCAGCTTTGACGCTAATAGCCTCGGACACGGAGTAGCCGCAGCGTTCAAGAAGCTTGCGCAGTGAGGCCCGAATAATATCTTCGTCTTCGACAATTAAAATATGTTTGGCAGACTGACTCATGCTGGAGATGATAGGGGAAAACTGATGGTTACTGTAGTGCCACAGTCATTGTTTTTTGCCGGGCTTGCCAATGACACTTCTCCGCCTAGGCTTTTAACAAGGTTAAACACGATCCACAGCCCCAATCCTGTACCTTTACCTGGATCTTTGGTAGTCACAAAGGGTTCAAAGAGGTGGCCGTCGAGGCCGCCTTGCAGTCCAGTGCCCTCGTCGCTAATCGCTACCACAATCTGCTCTGCGTCAGTTTCAGCGCTTATAGTGATCCGGCCGCCCTCTGGTGATGCGTCGCGGGCATTGCTGAGCAGATTGAGGAACACCTGTATGAGCTGATGGTGATCACCGGCAATACAGAGATCTGGATCTAGGTCGCATATATATTCAAGAGTATGCTGTTCCGATTGCTGCATCGTGCTGATTGTAAGCAGTTGAATGGCCTCGGTGAGAACATTGTTGAGATTGACCTGTTGCCTGTGCCGGGTTAGCGCGTAGCCACCTCTAGAAAAATTAATCAGAGATTCCACAATGCGATTAATTCGCTTGGTCTGAGAGAGAATCTGCTCTGCAGTTTCCTGAATCTCTCGATCTTCAGTTTCGTGCTGCAAGTTTTGAGCGAGACAGGCGATACCGGTTACTGGGTTGCCGATTTCATGAGCCACGCCGGCCGCTAGTCTGCCCACCGAAGCCAAGCGCTCATTATCAATAGAGCTTTGGATCAGTTTCACAGCCTCGGTTTGCTCTTCCACTAACACAACAATATCGGTGTTATTCTCTGTAGTGACTGATTGCAGTGCCGCATGCTGAGTCGAGGTTTGTAAACTGAACCAGCGCACCTGATCGTCAATTTCGAGCCGCAGATCATCAAGATGGTTGTTGCCACTCTCAATAAAATCAGTAAAGACTGAGCCCCAGGGATCTGGTAAATCAGAGACAAAACTGCCAGTGGCTGAAGCCTGACTTATACCAGTGTAGTTAGCAATCCTGGTATTCCATTTAACAATTTCACCACCCTGATCCAGAGATACCACGCCAATTGGTAGATTATCCAAGACTTCTCTGTGATGAACGCGTAACTTATTGAGTTCACTGGCTATGCCAGTCAGGCGATCACCCTGTATCGCTAGCACAGACTCAATCAGCTGGATGTCATCTGGCTCGTCAGCGGCAGGCAGCGTGAGTGGCAGGGATTGTTCCATAATGCGGTTGGCTGCCAGAACCCCAAACCGCATATTCAATGATGCGTTGATACTGTCGCGTATCTGACGCAGTGCCGCGGGTCTCACCTCAGTGGTTTCAAAACCTAGGCTGTCCAGTGATTGCGTGATTTCGGACTCAGCATCATCACCCAGTGACAGACTTAGGCTTTCTATTAATTCCGGAACCGACTTTTGCGCCATTTCAACTCGTGCTGGGATATAGACATTATCCGCCATACAGAGTGTGGCAAAGGCCTGCTGCTCACTGTCCATCGAACTGTACACCGAGAAAATTGTGCACAGCATAATATTCAGTAGCAGAGCCTCAATCGCCCAGATGTTCCAGTTTTGCATACCGAAATAAAGACTGTATTCAGTAAAAGGTAGCTGCCAACTCCAGTCGCCAAACAATAGGGGTACCAGTATTCCGATAAACCATAATGTAATGCCTCCCAGCAGTCCGGCTATAACTCCCTGACGATTAACTCTGGGTAAATAGATAACAGCTAGCAGAGCGGGGGTGAGTTGGGCCATACCGGAAAATCCCGCGAGGTAGTAGTCTGTAATGCTGCGGCTCTTCACAATAAAACTCAGTGCTGCACAGGCAAGTATCAGTACAGCGGTCACTATCAATTGGTGCTTTTTGATCCAGCGATCCAAGCGCGGCTGCTGTTGGAGATTTTTACTGGGCAGTAAAAAACTATTTAGAAAAATTCTTGAATTGATCAGCGTGAGACTACAGCTTAGGGAGAGTCCTAACAGGATGATACTGGCAAAACCCAGTGCCACCACCAGCGGATGTTGCGTCAATATGGGCAGGGCGTAGAGGTATTCCTGCAGCGGTGAAGCCGCCTGAACTGAAATGCCTGACCACAGTAAGGGAAAGATTGGGATACTGGCCAGCAACACCAGCAGCGGGTAGCTCCAGGCAGTCATGCCAGCCTGACGGTCGGAGATATCGTCCGACACCAGCAGGCTAAAATAAATTGGTGAAGCGAAGCTGGCCGCTAAAAAAATAGCAAAAATACTGTAGGAAGAATCTAAGCGCTGCACGATAAGGCGCTGGCCGCTATCCACAACCCAACTGTTCATTTCAGCCAAACTGCCAAATGCAGACTGCACAGCGGTCCAGGCCGAGAACCCCAGTGCTGGCAGCAGTAAAAGCCCTGCAGCAGCCATAATCCAGCCGAGATGATGTCTCGGGCCTTTCTGAATAGAACGCAGATTAATCAGTATCATCGCCAAGCTGCTTAGTACAACGGCAACTAGCTTCGCGTCCTCGGCTAATAGATTAGCAACCACTGATTCAATGGCGATAATTTGCGCCAAAATCAACGGTACCGTAGTGATAATTAAACTAGCGCAGGCAATAACAGCCACAGATCTAGTGCGGTATCTAAAGGTTAGAAAGTCTACGGGTGTCGCAAAACGAATAATTGCGCTGAGACGTCTAATAGGGAAAAAGATCAGTGGTGAGAAAACAAACACCAGAGTAAAGGCCACCAGCGCCAAAATAACTGAGTAGCCGTAGCGGCCCGCCATCTCAATTGAGCCCATGGCAAGTAGGACCCCTGTTCCGGATAGCAGACCAAGGGCTAAAACTAAATCTTTACTGCCACGGCTTTTTAACTGCGCTAGTACCTTTGCCGCAGCGCAGCCCAACACTAATAGTCCAAGAGTGGCTAAGGCTATTTCAAGGTTCATCGCGGACTCGGTGGCGGTGGGCGACATAGGCGGCAAACACCAGCATAGCCCAGACCGCGAAGGGCCTAAACCAGCTGCCATCAGTTTCTAGTGCCCACTGCGTCGCCAGAGGAAAAACCACTGTACAGAGCAGAAGGAGAGTTGCAACCAATCGATAATTAAGCATGGGCTATGTCGTAGTGCTATTGATTTCTTGTTAATCTGCGATGGTATGCCCGCTGGCAGCGCAAAGCAAACTTCAAAGTAACTTGAGCCTAGCCTAGAGCAGTTTGTGATGAGATCAATAGTGGTCTGGCACCGCTGCGTTGACTGGATTTTTAGCTAGCGGCTCCAAAGACCAGTGCTCTGTGGCCCAGCCTAATAGGACCTCTACAGATTGCCTGGCTAGCTCTTTTGGAGGCTCTTGCTGCAGCCATTGCAGCGCCTGAAAGAGATTTTGTGACTCCATACCCTGCTGCAGTCCAGTTGCCAGGTTTTGTTTGCTGAGCTTTTGCCCCTCTGCATTTAATGCGAGAGGTACATGGGCATAAATTGGCTGTTGGTAACCCAGACATTGTTGCAGGTAGATCTGCCGTGGAGTTGAATCAAGTAAGTCGGCGCCCCGCATGATATGACTGATACCTTGATATTCATCATCCAGCACCACAGCCAGTTGGTAGGAAAATAACTGATCTCGACGCTGAATTACATAATCGCCGACGCAGGGTCCAAGGCTCTGCTTATAATGACCCATAATCTGGTCGCTAAACGAAATATTGGCAGCTCCAGCATCAATTCTTAGTCTGGCTGAGTGACCCCTGTTATCGAGCTGCAAATCCCGACAGTGGCCATCATAGACCCCGGCAAGCTCATTTAGTCTCTGTCTATTGCATTGGCAGTAGTAGACTAGTCCTCGACTCAGCAGCTGTTCAACAGAGTCTCTGTAACTGTCCAGGCGGCTGCTCTGGTAAAGCACATTTGCGTCCCAGCAGAGACCGTGGTCGTCCAGCTGTTTGAGTATTAGATCACTAGCGCCGGGTACCTCGCGCGGTGGATCTATATCTTCGATACGCACCAGCCATTGTCCCCCACGCTGGCGAGCATCTAAAAAACTTGCAAGAGCGGTGATTAAAGAACCGAAATGTAGCGGGCCTGTCGGGGAGGGTGCAAAGCGGCCTATGGTTGGGGCTGACATATAAAAGGAGTGCTGCAACTCAGAAGGTGATTGAGCTGCAGCGACCGGGTGGCTGTTTAGCCGCCGGTGATTTGTTTTTCCTTGATTTCATCAAGGGTTTTGCAGTCTACGCAGAGGTCTGCTGTAGGGCGAGCTTCTAATCGACGAATACCGATTTCTACGCCGCACTGATCACAGAATCCATAATCGTCTTCTTCGACTCGAACCAGTGTCTTGTCGATTTTCTTAATTAACTTCCGCTCACGATCTCTGGTGCGTAACTCAAGGCTAAATTCTTCTTCCTGAGTGGCGCGATCTGCGGGGTCTGGAAAATTAGCTGCCTCGTCTTTCATATGAGATACGGTGCGATCTACTTCTTCCATAAGTTCACGTCGCCACGCCTTGAGAATCAACTTAAAGTGCTCGCGTTGTTTCTCGTTCATGTACTCTTCTTTCTTAGTCTCCTTATAAGGAGCCAGACCATGAAGATTGACAGAGGCTACCGCAGCTTTCGCTTTAGCTTTGGTTTTCGCTGCAGGTTTTGACTGTGCTTTTACTGTTGCCATGCATAAGATCCACTGTTGATATGGGCTAAAAAAACAGAACCCGCGTTTATAGAGATTTTGAGGTAATTTATCAAGAAAAATTTTACCTTAAAATCAGATTCGTCCTGCTGTTAGCTTTTAATTTTAGACCACGGTTGCATAATTTCCCTGTGTGGGGATACTTTAAAGACTCAAAATTGCATGTCTGTGACCATAATCCATGAAAAATGATCCACCGCTGCTCCATGGCACCTTTGTTAAGCGCTACAAACGATTTTTTACTGATATTCGCACTGCTGATGGCGAGCTACTCACCCTGCATTGCCCAAACACTGGCTCAATGAAAAACTGCCAGGTTGAGGGCTCAGCCTGCTGGTATTCGCTTTCCGATAACCCCAAGCGCAAGTTGGCGGGTACGCTGGAAATAGTCACCACTAGCCAGGGTCAGTTGGCGGGTGTAAACACCTCCAGACCTAACCGACTAGTTTATGAGCTTATTCAGGCTGGCCTAGTGCCAGAATTGTCCGGTTATCAGCATCTGCGCACTGAGGTGCGCTACGGTGAAGAAAAGAGCCGTATAGATCTGCTATTGGAAGACAGTGCACTGGGCCTTTGTTATGTTGAGGTAAAAAATGTCACGCTGGACATGGGGCAGGGTCTAGCTGCATTTCCCGACGCTGTTACCAGTCGCGGCAGTAAGCATCTGCGAGAGTTGATGGCGATGGTGGCGGCTGGTCACCGCGCTGTGCTGTTCTTTTGTGTACAGCTGAGCGAAGCCGAGCGTATGGAGGTAGCTGATGAGATAGACCCGCTCTATGCCAAGACCCTCAGTCAGGCTGTGGCAGCTGGTGTTGAGGTAATTGCTTGGCGAGCTAAAATGTCGGCGGATGAAATTGTTCTCGAGAAGCCAATCAACTGTCTTCAAGATCTGCCAGCGCCTGTGCCCGCAGATTAATCGGCGCTGCGGGTAGGCTCTGATTTACTGTTAGATAATAGCTGTCGCCCTCATTTCTTAGCTGCACTGGCTTCAAACGGTCGCCGCTACAGGGCCCAGCAATGCAGTTTCCTGTGTCTATCTCAAAGAGCGCACCGTGAGAAGAGCATTGAATTAGGCTGCCATCCAAATCGAGAAATTTGTCAGGCATCCAGTTTAGTGGAATACCCAGATGGGGGCAGATGTTCCAGTATGCGTGCAGCTGATTGTCCTTCCTAATGGCAAATAGGCGTCGCTCATCAATGGTGAGCTCTATCGATTGCATCTCTTCCAAATCACTGAGCTGACACAGGAACACCTCCTGCTGCAGGCTATCACCACTATCCATTTCGCAGTGCCGCAATGCGTTCTTCGAGAGGAGGGTGGCTCATAAATAGTTTGCTTCGCTTGCGTTTCCAACCACTAGAAATGCCAAATGCGGTCATGGTGTCCGGCATCTCATTGGCGACCTGCGCCTGAGTTTCGTCACGTAATCTTTCAAGTGCAGAAACCATGGCACCTCGTCCTGCCAGTTTTGCTCCTGCCGAGTCAGCGCGAAATTCCCTTTGCCGAGAAAACCACATGACGATGGTGGACGCCAAGATACCCAGAACAATTTCCGCAAAAATCGTTGCTATCCAGTACCCCAGCCCCAAACCACGATTATTTTTTAACACTACGCGGTCTACAAAATAGCCAACCACCCGTGCCGCGAACATAACAAAGGTATTGACCACACCCTGAATCAGAGTAAGCGTAATCATATCGCCATTGGCAACATGGCCAATTTCGTGAGCTAACACTGCGCGAGCTTCGTCTTCGGTGAACCGATCGAGAAGCCCTTGACTGACAGCTACTAGAGCATTGTTGCGATTCCAGCCTGTGGCAAAGGCATTGGATTGTTGAGCAGGGAAAATCCCCACTTCGGGCATGCCTATATTAGCCTTCTTGGCCAGTGTAGTAACAGTTTGGACCAACCAGCGTTCTTGCGCGTTCTGCGGCTGACTTATTACCCGAGTGCCACTAAAACGCTTTGCCATAAATTTGGAAAGCAGTAATGAGGTAAACGAGCCTAAAAAGCCGAACACGGCACAAAATATCAGCAGGGCAGATAAATTGAGATCCATCCCATTATTGGCAAGAATGCTTTCAACACCTAAGAGACGCAAGGTGATGCTGGCCACCACAATGATTGCCAGATTAGTGGCTAAAAATAGGAATATTCTGTACATAAAAAGCCCCGAAGTTTTCAATAGTTTATAGATGCGGCCATTCGCGAAAAATTCAACTAGAGCCATCCGCGAAATTTAAAATAGAACCGCTCGCAAATATATTGCTGCGAGTGTACTGGCAGTTCACTCAAGACCCAACAACTGATTTTTTGCTTATTGACCAGTGCCGCGGTATAAGTAATCCTTTAAACCTGTTGTAACAGCAGTAGCAGATGAAAAACGAACTGGATATCATAACTGGCACTACGCAACGTCACCTTGTTGATTTGAACGCTGCGGCAGATGACAGGCCAACCATGTTGGTTCACCAAGAGGTTGTCGGCCCTTTGCGTGAGTTGCAGCAGTGCGCCGCTGACGCGGGATTTGATCTTCAACTATGCAGTGGTTTTCGCAGTTTTGAGCGTCAGAGACATATCTGGAACAGTAAGCTTTCTGGGTTGCGACCAGTGGTGGATGATAAGGGGATGGAGCTAGACCTTGCAGCCTTGAGCCCATGGCAGCAGGTCCAAGCTGTGCTGCGTTGGTCTGCTCTGCCTGGCGCATCTCGCCATCACTGGGGCACTGATATGGATATCTATGATGCTGCCGCGATGCCCGAGGGCTATCAAATCCAGTTAGTCACGGAAGAAGTTGAGGGGTCGGGTATATTCGCGCCCATGCATGATTGGCTGGATGCTCAGTTAGCGCGACGGAATTTTTATCGCCCCTATGCGAACGATACTGGCGGCATAGCGCCAGAGCGTTGGCATATAAGTTATCGGCCTATCGCAGAAAACTACGCTCTCAGTTTGACTGCTGATGCGCTTGCTCAATGTCTGCGGCAGAGTGATATATTGTTGGTTGATGTAGTGTTGGAGCATCTGGACGAAATTATTCGACGCTACCTGAATGTGGCTTGAGGAATCAAATGACGATGACTGATGACCAGCTGTGGCAGATGGTGATGCAAGAGGCACAGCTGGCCAGCGATGAAGAACCTTTGCTGGCCGACTTTTTTAGTCGGTCTATATTGGATCAGCCCGATCTCGATGCCGCGCTAAGTTTTAATTTAGCAGCACAGCTGGACGGCGGTGCTATAGCGAAAGACAAAATTGCCGCGGTAATTACACAGGCTCTGCAAGCCGATGCCAGCATTGGTCAGGCTATCCGTGAAGATATTAAAGCTTATTTTGAAAGAGATGCAGCCTGCGACCGCTATCTCACTCCTATCCTCTATTACAAAGGTTTTCAGGCCTTGCAGCTGCAGCGGGTATCCCATTGGCTGTGGCAACAAAAGCGAATTGCACTAGCGCTGTTTTTTCAAAATCAAATTTCTGAGACCTTTGCTGTGGACATACATCCCGGTGCTAGGATGGGCTCGGGCATCATGATTGACCACGCCACAGGGCTAGTCATTGGTGAGACCTCTGTAATTGGTAACAACGTGTCCATCTTGCACTCTGTCACCCTCGGCGGCAGTGGCTGCAAAGGTGGCAACCGTCACCCAAAAATTGGCGATGGTGTAATGATATCCGCCGGCGCTAAGATTCTCGGTAATATCAGCATAGGTGAGGGCGTTAAAGTGGGCGCTGGAAGCCTGGTGCTTGAGACTGTGCCGCCCCATGTTACCGTGGCTGGAGTGCCAGCTAAAATCGTTGGTCGTCCCAGTGAGAAGGTTCCCGCACTGGAAATGGATCAGAGTTTGCAATCTGTTGACTCAGACATTGGGCCTCAAAAGTAACCATGGATAACCTCAGTAAAATGGGGTTATTTAGCCCCCGTATTGTTGGCGCTTTGCTTAATACTGTTGATACGGCCATTGACCGAATCGGGTTAGCCTGTCGCCAGCTCTTATCTGGGTGACCGTGCTTCTAAATAATCTGGCCTAGACTGACTGTTTTTCAGTAAATTTGAATTTCCCAACGATCTGATCCATTACTTAGGCAGGCAGCTGCGATTAGGAGTTTACTATAGCTATGGATGATCACATGGTTACCGATGATGAGCGCGCTAGACAAAAAAACTTCAATGTACTTTTTTGCGGGCAGATTCAGCGGGGACTCGACAGGGCCGCGGTTCGAAGGCGCATTGCCGAGGTTTTTAAGCTCGCTCCGGACAGATTAGAGCGCCTCTTTGGGGCAGAGGCCTGCTACCTCAAGCGCAACATCGATTATGCTACGGCGGTTAAGATACAGACACTTGTAGAATCAGCTGGCGCTGAAGCCGTCATTCAGCTCGCTGAAACAGTGGTTACCTTGGCGCCAGCGGGAGCTGATGTGCTAGCAAATCGGATAGATGCTGAAGAGGCTCCTCAGTTAGACAGCCCTATATCCAGTCAACTTGATGCTCAGCCTACAGGTAGCTATTTGCTACCAGCAGAGGAAAGAGTATGTGTTGAGTCTGTAGAGATAGATACGTCTCACCTAACACTGCAAGATCCCAAGTAGATTGGATCTACACACGGCAGCCTAAACTTAGCCGAGAGAGCTATACAGTCAGCTTTTATAGGCAGACGTTGGCAAGGTGTAAAACCTGTTTTTCAAGCAGTGATTGTCGCCCCTCCGGGAACCCCTGCAAAATAAAACAGTGGTCATCAAAGACCAGAAACCTAGCTATAGATGAAAGGGCTTCAATGTCGTATTCAGTGGAGTGCAGTACGATAATACCCTCCTGAATTCGTGCCGCGAGCTCTGCACATTGATGTTTAAGTGCTGCCATTCCCTCGTCGTATCTAAATAGCGGCAACTGACTTAGATTGCCACTGCAAAGAGTCCAGTTGATTTCTAGATCAACGCCTAAGTTTGCCGACAATTTCTCTAGCAGTTGTTGCAAGCTATAAACCGCCATTAGGCAAATGAGTAAGTGCTGTTTGGAACTCTGGGTAGAGCGGATATAAAAACACAGGGTGCCATCTGTACCCTCGATCCGTTTGCCACCGTAGAGCTCTAGGGTGCGTGCAGTACAGTAGTCAATCTTTTCAAATAGCAGTTCCAGGCTCTCTCTGTTGAGCTGGGTATTGAGGCGTTGACGATTTTTGATACTCGCAGTGACCAGCGAATAGTAATAGCCAGTATTACTGGCTTCGTCAATCTGACCGGAGTTGGACAGCAGTGGCTGGACCCTGACTTCCAGATCTGTCAGTTCATCGATAATCTTATCGCCACCGCCCGGCAGACGATTGCTTAGTAGTCGTAACCTGCGACTAAGCTGTTCGGAAAATCTATAGCTAGCGTAGGTGCAGCCTGCGGTAAACAGCAGCCAGATTACCATCCAATTAATCAGTACCTGACGATACTGGGCATAGATGGGTTGACTATTAAGCGCGATAACCAGAGTGCCGACTAGGGTATCCTCTACCTCAATATCCCGACTGAAGCGCTCTAGGTTGGCCCCGAGTTGTCCTGTCTGCCGACTTTGAGTGATTAACTGGTTGTCCACATCAAAGAGGCTGGCACTGAAAATTGCAGGGTCATCTGCGACTTTGGTCAGAGCTACTTGCACACTGATACGGTCGTTATTAAACAGCGGTGCGCGGATAAGTTGGTCCAGCTGATTCAATGCGCCTAGGCTTTTATCGTTGATCGCTTTACTGGCTAGTTGGTTGGTTTGGTGAGTTAGCACTACCCAGCTGACAAACAGCAGTAGTAAGCACAGGGACAATACCGCGGCGGGTAGCTTTACAGCCATCGAATATTGACGATGCATCCTAGAGTCCCTGAAGAATATTTATTTCGTCGCTATTCTATCCTATTCCTGTAGCTTTTATATAATGGCAACTCTAAAAATCATCATGGCTGAAATCAGTGAAAGATATCCTACTTATCAATGTATCTGGCGAAGATAAACCTGGCGTAACCAGCGCCGTGACAGAGGTGCTGTCACACTATGCTGCCACCGTTTTAGACATTGGCCAGGCGGTGATACATGACCAGCTCAATCTGGCGATTCTGGCTGCAATACCTGTGACTGCTGATACTGCGGCAGTCACCGAGGAAGTAGAATCTTCTCTGAGTCTGCTGCAAATGAAGACTAAATTCTTACCAATTAGTGACGAACGCTACCAAAATTGGGTAGAGCAACAGGGTAAACCTCGGCACATTGTTACCTTGCTAGCCCGTAAAATTGATGCGATTCACTTGGCGCTGGTGGCCACTGTCTGCGCCAACTATGAACTCAATATAGATAAAATAGTGCGCCTTTCGGGGCGGGTTCAATTGGATGATAGCGATAAATTGGGGCGAGCCTGCGTTGAATTTTCTGTGCGCGGTGCTCCGGACTGTCCCACAGAGTTCAGAAATTCACTACTGGAGCTAGCTAGCCAGCAGGATATAGATATCGCGTACCAAGAAGACAATATCTACCGACGAAACCGACAGTTGGTAGTTTTTGATATGGATTCGACATTGATCGACGCTGAGGTTATTGATGAATTGGCTATTGAGGCTGGTGTAGGCGAACAGGTGGCTGCTATTACAGAAGCTGCTATGCAGGGTGAACTTGATTTTAAAGAGAGTTTTACCCAGCGTTTGGCCCTGCTGGAAGGTTTAAGTAGTGAAGTGCTGCAATCGGTGGCTGAGCGACTGCAACTCAATGAGGGAGCAGAGCGCCTGCTAAAAACTCTCAAGCAACTTGGCTTTAAGACAGCAATTGTGTCCGGTGGCTTCACCTTTTTTGGGCGCTATCTCCAAAACATACTGGGTGTTGACTATGTCTACGCCAATGAATTGGATATTAAGGATGGTTTGGTGACTGGAAAGGTCGCAGGAGAGATTATTGATGGTCAACGAAAAGCTGACTTACTGCGCGAACTCGCACAGAGAGAAGGCCTAGTGCTAGAGCAGGTGATTGCTGTGGGGGATGGTGCCAACGATCTGCCTATGCTGAGTATTGCTGGTCTGGGGATAGCTTTTAGAGCGAAGCCTGTGGTCAAGGCCTCCGCCAAGCAGGCTATTTCTCATTTGGGACTGGACGGTATCCTGTATCTGCTAGGTTACAGCGATAAGGATATCCAGGCGCTCACACAGTAGTTGAGTATTACGTAGCCTAGGAATTTTCAGAGAAGTCGTGATCCATTTCAAAGGTGGGCTCTTTAACATAGTGGCCCTGAATATATTGCACACCCTGCTGCCAAAGTATAGGTAAAACACTGGCTCTCTCTACGAAGGGCACAATCACATCGACGCCAGTGCCGGTCATGCTGCCCATGAGATCCTGAAACCGCGATTTACCCTCGCTGCTCTGCTGCAATTCTTCGACAATCAAGCGGTCTATTTTTACAAAATCCAGCTTGACTCGCTCCAGAGTTTTTAAAGGATTAATCGCTATGCCAAAGTTACATAGAGCAATTTGACCATTAAGCTTTTTCATCTCATCTGCTATAGCCGCTGCTTGATTGAGGTGGCGTACGGCGTCGGCTTCTCGCATTTGAAAAATTAGGGCGCTGGCCGACAGTTCAGACTGTTCGAGGAT
>JABJEX010000080.1 GCA_018663035.1 Porticoccaceae bacterium | reverse complement strand
CAAAAGGATAATCAGCGGATCACCATAGGCTAGGGCCACCTGCTGACCATCTAGAATTCCTAGCAGAGGAAAAACCCCCAGCGGAATCATTGAGGTAGCAGGAATAGGGATTGGCTCAAATACCCACCATAGGGCACAGAGTAAAGTCAGCCCCGCAGTTAGAGCACCAGCTGGTGGCCAGCCAAAAGAGGACATTAGAATACTGAGCAAAGCGGCCGCCACGGGCGACCACCAGAGAGATAGGCGTCTTAACTCAGGCGTCATCAGTCATCTCCATCAAGGCTATAATCACCCTTTTCATAGGCGGCTATAATTTCTTCCGCTCGCCGCTGATCAGCATCATTGACTGTGATCGATAAATGTCCGAGCGCCGGCAAGTCTCCCAGACCTCCCTGCAGCGCAGCTCCCTGTAAAAAGACTTGCAGACCCTCCTGCTCCATCAGGCCCTTGAGTAACTGAGCTTCAAAGTAGTCACTGCCTTGGTAAACTGAAATCATAGCTATCTCCTGCGCAGGTTAAAGGCTATCCATATCACCAAAATACCAGAGATATTGGCCAGCAAATCCCATGGGTCACCAAATCTGTAGCCAGTCAGAGACTGGGCAAACTCTATAGCTAGGCCAAACAGCACCAATGCGATGGCCAGCAGCCACAGTGGGCAGCGATGACTGAAGGCTCTGACCGCAAAGAAATAGAGTGTCGCATAGGCCAGCGCATGATTTATTTTATCGCCATGGGCGATTATTTGAACGCCGGATATCGGCAACAAAGACAGCAATAACACGCCTGCAAAGAACAGCCAGAACAGAACTTGCCAGAAAAGAACTTGGGAGTAGGTTCTTGAGATCATAGATTATGCAAACCTTTGGGCCCTTATTTTTGTAAGTATCGGTTGAGCTCCTGGTACCGCTCTACGGTACCCACATCACACCAGTCTCCAGTATAGACCTCCCCGGCCATAAGATTCGACTTTATGGCGGGTTGCAAAATATCTCTCAGCGGAAAACTGGCGCACTTGAATGGGTGCCCAGCAATAAGCTGCGGCCGTAAAATACTCAGCCCACTAAAGGTGTATCTGGGACTGCCGTCCAGACTAAGGCGATGATCGGTAAGGGCAAAATCCCCCGCTGGGTTGTGGTCTGGATTGGGGACTAACAGCAGCCAGCCGGACAGTTCGGGAGCGAGATAAAAATCACTGACTCTGTGCAGCGGGAAATCAGTCCAAATATCGCCGTTCACTAGCAAAAATGGCTGATCCCCCAACATGGGCAGCGCTTTGGCAATACCACCCCCAGTTTCTAAAGGCTGAGATTCTCGTGACCAGCTGATACTGACACTCAGCTCAGTGCCATCACCAAAATAATCCTCTATCTGCTCTGCTAGCCAACTGGTATTGATCACTAGCTCGGTAATCCCAATCGCTGCTAGGCGTTCAATATGGTGTTGCAGCAATGGCTTGCCAGCGACCTCCAGCAATGGCTTGGGAGTGGTCTCGGTTAGCGGCCGCAAGCGCTTACCCAAACCTGCGGCAAGGATCATAGCTTTCATAGAGTTTCATCCCGCAGTGGTTGATACCAGTCTTGGGCACTGAGCAAAGGGCTAATACGCTGTTGAAACCAGCTGTAAAAAGCGTGGCACTCTGAATACTGGCCTGCGGCTTCGAGACTGTAATGGATAACCAAAGGCAAATCCCTGAGGTAGGCTTCTTTGCCATCGCGCAGTGCCAAACGAGCAAAAATACCCATTACCTTAATGTGACGTTGCAGGCCCATAAAATCAAACCAGCGTATAAACTGCTGATCGCTTACGTCTAGTTGCTGATTAAGGCGCTGCGCCTGATGTTTGAAATTGATAGCTCGCTCACGCATCTGCGGGGCGGGCCAGCGCACATAACAGTCTTTTAGCAGGGATACTAGATCATAGGTAATAGGGCCCTGCACGGCATCTTGAAAATCAATGATTCCTAGCTCTCCATCATTTAGCAACATTAGGTTGCGCGAATGGTAGTCGCGATGGACAGGCACCTGTGGCTGCTGCTGAGCGCTGAGAATCAACTGCTGATAAAGACTATCGAGAAGTTCAATCTCTTGCTGTTCTAGGTTTAGCCCCAACAGTTTAGTAACAAACCATTGGTTGAAGAGTAACATCTCGGCCTGTAGCTGTTCGGCATCATAATGCGGGAAAATATCTGTGCTGGCGGGCAATTGCTGGATGTCCAACAACCTAGCTTCAGCCTGAGTATAGAGCGCAGTTACGCTATGTGAGTTTAGCAGTGGCTGCAAAAGCTGATCACCAAAATCTTCCAGCAACATAAACCCCTGCGAAAAGTCCACGGCATAGATCACCGGCGTGCGCAGCCCATGTGCCTGCAGAGCCATAGAGATGTTCACATACTCTAGGTTTTTTTCTTTGCTGGGCGGCGAGTCAACCGCAATCAGACTTGGCTGAGTGTTTAGGCGGTAATACCGGCGGAATCCCGCATCGCCAGTAAGCGGCTCAGCATGCAGCTCTCCAGCTAGGCTAATGACCTCTGGCAGACAGCGCTGTATCCAGCGATAAAAATCGTTTTGATGCTGATTCGACAAGATTTGGTACCCTGTTATTGGCTCTACCGATAATGCAACAATAAAAAAAATTCATTCTAGCCTATTTGCAGCATTTAGAGGTCTCTACTCGCGCCAGATATCAGGTAAAATAAACCTAATTACAGCAGTTTCTGGAATATAGTTTTGCCGCTTGCAGTTTTTGACCATCAAAAAACCATTGGCCGTCGCGCCAGCGCACTTTTATTGGCGCTGTTGGCACTGACACCTTTTTCGCTGCTATCCGCCCAGGAATCAGCATCGGAGTGGAACTGCTCGGCAGATGTCAGCGGCGACTGGCTATGTATTGAGCAGACGCTAAATTTAACAGCAGAGTCTACCGTACCCAGACCCACCCGCAGTTTAAACAGAAAAGCAGCCAACCCAGATGAGCCAAGGGTCGCAACTGTGCGCAATCTCGATTGGGTGGAAGAGACAGATATGTCTGAGGAGCAGCGAGCCGAGCTCGATAAAAATTGCTGCGGAGCCTACATTGAACCCAGCAGAAATTATCCTGATGCAGATTTGGCTCCGGAAAAGGCATCTCTGCGGGTAAACGCCAACCGCACAGAAGCGATGAGTGACGACATTGCCGTGCTGGAAGGTGATGTGCAGATTTCTCAAGGGTACCGACAGGTTCGCAGTGACAGCGCTACGGTCAACCAGGCCGACCGTCAGGTGAGTCTGCAGGGTAATGTGCGGTTCCGTGAGCCCGGAATGCTGCTCTTGGGTGACAACGCCAAGATTAATATAGACAGCAAAGAAGTGCAGATTGAGAATGCCACCTATGTCCTGCACGAGGCCTCAGTGCGAGGCACAGCTAAGACTCTGTCCCGCAATCAGGAGGGT
>JABJEX010000007.1 GCA_018663035.1 Porticoccaceae bacterium | reverse complement strand
TGTCTGGGGTGGGCTCGGAGCCCTTATTTTGTTGCTGCTTGTTATGTTGCGCAGAACCTCTGCGCCAGTCGGCGAGGAAGACAGCCTAGCCGACGTCACAGATAACCTAGCCATCACTGAGCCGAATTTAGAGCCTCAGCAAGATGCAGAGCCTCAGCCAGTTAAAGAGCCTCAGCCAGATGCAGAGCCTCATCAAGATGCAGAGCCTCATCAAGATGCAGAGCCTCAGCTAGATAAAGAGCTTCAGCCAGATACAGAGCCTCAGCTAGATAAAGAGCCTCAGCCAAATAACAAAGCTGAGCCCAGCGAGGAACCAGCGGCGCACATGGATGAAGAGCCAGAAAAGCTGGCAGCAGACAGCCCCGAAGTTGCAGGCTCAGAGGAATCCGTACAACAAACATCAGAGGTAAATCCGCGAACCGCTAGCGATGACTTAGAAGATCTAGAGCTGGTAGGTGATCAGGATATCGATGAACTGGCCGCCTCGGTTCTCGACGAAGACTTCCTTGATGATGGCTTTATGGACGGTGGAATCTTCGCCGATATAACTCCAGTGGAGAGTTCAGACAGCGGTGCTCAGGTTGCTGCCGACGACGAGCTAAATGTATTTTCCACTAGCCTAGATGATTTTGAAGATCTCGATGATGTGGCAGAGATCAACCCTGTGGACGTTAAGCTAGACCTAGCCAATACCTATATCGAAATGGGTGATTCAGAGGGTGCCCGAGAGATCCTAGAGGAAATTATTGGCGAAGCAGACGACCTGGGTCAGGCGCGTGCTCAGGCGGTGCTGGACAGACTAGATAACAAAAACTAACGAGTCACTTAACGGAAAACAACAATGTCAGATTGGGTTTACACACCTAATTGCAAAATTCCCGAGGCTTATAATCTCCCAGAGGGAACAAAACGCTACGCTGCCGTCGTCCAATACGACGGCAGTGCTTTTTGTGGTTTCCAAAAACAAAAGCACAGCCCCTCGGTGCAGCAGGCGCTGGAGTCAGCGCTCAGCTATGTTGCCGATCAGCCGCTTACTCTTAACTGCGCAGGTCGCACAGACACAGGGGTTCACGCCAGTCATCAGGTTATTCATTTCGATAGTCAAGCGGATAGAACTGGCCATAATTGGATTCAGGGTGCCAATAGCAAGCTGCCAGACAGTATCTCTTTAGTCTGGGCTGATCAGGTAGATGCCAGCTTCCATGCGCGCTTTAGCGCTGCGTCGAGAACCTATCGCTATGTGATGGCCGTCTCCAGGGCGCGGCCGGGCATTTTGGCCAATGCTGTTACCTGGGTAAAATTTCCTGTTAATCCAGTGGCTATGCAAGAGGCCTGTCAGTATCTGTTGGGAGAGCAGGACTTCTCAGCATTCCGCGGAGCCGGCTGTCAGTCACTGTCGCCATTTCGCAATGTCACTAGCGCCAATATCTATCAGGCAGGCCAGTTACTCGTATTTGAAGTGAGTGCCAATGCCTTTGTGCTGCATATGGTACGCAATATGGTAGGCTCGCTGTTGGAAGTTGGTTTTGGGCGTAAACAGCCCAGTTGGATCAAGCAATTGCTAGCCGCAGGTGACCGTAACCAGAGTGGCGCTACCGCCGCTCCCAATGGCTTATATTTGGTAAATGTGCAGTATCCTGAGCACCCAAGTATGCCAGTGCTGCCAGTGGGCCCGGTATTTTTGCCAGACCAGCTCAACCCATTAAACTGATAGATCCAGACCAAGATAACGAGTTAACCCCATGACAGTGCGCGTAAAAATCTGTGGTATCACTAGTCCCGAACAGGCCCTGATGGCCCAGCGAGCTGGTGCCGATGCTCTGGGGCTAGTGATCTATTCAAAAAGTTCTCGCCATGTGGACATGCAACGCGCTGCTGAAATTCGCCAGCAAATTGGTGAGAGCGTTTTGGCCGTGGCACTGCTAGTTAATGCCGATAGGACACAGGTAGAGCAGGTGATTACTGAGGTAAAGCCGGATGTACTGCAATTCCATGGTGATGAGACGCCAGAATTTTGTCAGCAGTTTAACTTTCCATTTATTCGCGCAATCCGCATGCGCGAGGGTCTCGATTTAGATGCTGAAGTAGCCGCTTATCAGGCACCAGGTGGCTTTCTTTTCGATGCTTGGAGTGCGGATCAATACGGCGGCACAGGTCACAGGTTTGATTGGAATCGGCTGCCCAGCCATAGAGACTACCCACTGATTTTAGCTGGCGGTTTAACGCCGCAAAATGTTGCTAGCGCGGTGCAGTTGGTGGCTCCGGATATGGTGGATGTCAGCGGTGGCGTTGAATCAGCACCGGGCATAAAAGATCCTGTCAAGGTGGCTGAATTTATTAATCAAGCTAAACTGGCTGCAGTGGGTCTATAGTTAAGGGTATGTTTTGAGTATAGGCTGCGTGGTGCAAGCGACAACGGTAGTCTTCTCATGACGAGCTTCAGGGGCTATTTTTGCATTGACTCAGAGCGATAAAAAATTTCTCTGCATCTTATCTAGAGCCATATTGTCATGTTAGAATGCCCGACTCTGACGACGTTACAATAATTGGGCTCAAGCTCAGTAACCTTAGTTAAAAGGTAAGCGATGAATTGGCTGAAACGCATTAGACCTGCAGGACCCTCCACAGGCAAAAACGAACGCTCAAATTCCATCCCCGAAGGGCTCTGGAAAAAGTGCCCTAAGTGCGCTTCGCCGTTATATCGCCCAGAGTTAGAACGCAATCTTGATGTCTGCCCCAAATGTGAACACCATATGCGTATTGGCGCCCGACGTCGCCTTGATATGTTCCTTGATGAACAGGGGCGTGCCGAGATCGCCGATGATGTCGAGCCTATAGATCGCCTCAAATTCCGCGATGTGAAAAAGTACAAAGATCGCCTCACGGATGCCCAGAAAAAGACCGGTGAAAAAGACGCATTGATCGCCATGAGTGGGTCTCTAAAGGGCATCCCAGTTGTTGCCTGCGCCTTCGAATTTGCCTTCCATGGTGGATCAATGGGCTACGCAGTGGGCGAGAAATTTACCCGAGCGGCCAATCTAGCACTTGAAGAGCGTCGCCCCTTTATCTGTTTTTCTGCCACCGGCGGAGCCCGTATGCAGGAAGCGCTAATTTCACTGATGCAAATGGCTAAAACCAGTGCTGTGCTTCAGCGCCTGAGCGCGGCGGGCGTACCCTATATTTCTGTTATGACGGATCCTGTGTACGGTGGCGTATCAGCCAGTCTCGCTATGCTAGGTGATTTAAATGTTGCAGAGCCTGGTGCTCGAGCAGGATTTGCTGGCCCCAATATTATTGAGCAAACCATTCGCCAAAAACTGCCGAAAGGTTTTCAGCGCAGTGAGTTTCTGCTGGAGAAGGGCCATATTGATATGATCGTCAGCCGTCATCAAATGCGTGACCGTCTGGGCTCCATACTCTCCAAACTCATCAACGTACCAGAACCCAGCGATGCCTGACCGGTCTCTCGCTGACTGGCTGCAACTACTCGAAAGCAGGCACCCCAGTGAGATAGAGTTGGGTCTAGAGCGTGTTGCCGAAGTCTGGTCTCGGCTTTTGCTCAGTCCAGAGTTAAGCCAACAAAAACCACCGCTTGCGATCACTGTGGCCGGAACCAACGGCAAGGGCTCCTGTGTTCGCAGTATGCAGGCTCTCCTGCTGGCACATGGTTACACTGTGGGGGCCTTTACCTCGCCGCACTTTCTAGCCTACAACGAGCGTATCTGCCTAGCGGGGCAGCCTGTATCGGATCAGGTGGTCGTCAACGCGTTTGAGCAAATAGAAGCGGTTCGCGGTGAAATTTCCCTCACCTATTTTGAATTTGGCACCTTGGCGGCGCTGGTAGTATTTTATCAGGCTGGCCTCGAAGTTATGTTGCTTGAGGTTGGCCTCGGTGGTCGCCTAGACGCAATAAACATCATAGATGCAGATGTTGCGGTGCTCACCAGCGTTGCTCTGGACCACTGCGACTGGTTGGGTCATACGAGAACTTTAATCGCCCGCGAGAAGCTCGGCATAGCCCGTCCTGAACGGCCACTGATAATCGGTGAGCAGGACTATCCAGAAGACTTCCATCTGTTGGTTGCAGAGACCGGCGCTAGTGCGCTGTTTGCCGGCCATGATTTTACCTACACCCAGGGTCAGACATTTAGCTGCTCTGTTCAGACTAAAGCCGCAAGGACACAGTTTGACGGCCTTGAGGGCCCGGGTCTGCTGCCATTAAATAAAACTCTGGCTATTCAGGCACTGCTCAGTGCTGGTATCTCATTAAATGCTCAAGGCGTGCGCAGCGCCCTGCAGGGCTTGAGCCTAACCGGGCGACAGCAGCAGTTACAGTTTAGGGGCGTTAAGATTATTTTAGATGTCGCTCACAATCCAGCGGCTGCAGAGGTGCTGGCATTGGGTTTGCCAGATGTCGAGGGTAAAACACTGGCGGTCGCCTCGGTCTTAGATGACAAAGATTGGTCGGGAATTATTGCGCCCATGGCGAGTGTGGTAGATGAATGGAATTTGGCAGAAATAAGCGATAGCCCGAGGGCTAGCAAAGGCCAATCTCTGCTCGATTTGTTATACAATGCTGGCCAGTCAGGGCAGTTACACAGCTCTCTAGAGGCCGCGTTTTTAAAGACGGTAGAGGCAGCGACAACAGCAGATCAAATTGTGGTATTTGGATCATTTCACACTGTCGCATCGGTGTTGAAATTAATAATGGCAGAGGTTTCTTTTGAGTAGTGGATTAAATCAGCGAATTGTCGGTGCTCTGGTATTGGGAGCCCTAGGCGTGATTATCTTGCCGGTGCTCTTCGATTTTGCCGATCCCAGCCGCGTGGATCGCAGCAGTAAACTGCCAGCAGCGCCAGAAATAATCGCAGTATCTGTAGACAAGGCGCAGCGTCCTGCCGCCATCGCGGATCAGGATCTCAAGACTCCGCTATTCGATGTCGAAAAATCTCTGCCCGCCACTGATGACAGTGAAAAACCCTATGGCCTAAATGATCAAGGGCTACCAAAAGGGTGGCTGGTGCAGGTCAGTAGTTTTGCCGAGCAGAGCAGTGCCGAAGAGCTGTCCGACAAACTGCGTGAACAAAACTACAGGGCCTTTACCAAGCGCGTTGTGATTAATGA
This sequence comes from Porticoccaceae bacterium, assembly GCA_018663035.1. Taxonomy (GTDB): domain Bacteria; phylum Pseudomonadota; class Gammaproteobacteria; order Pseudomonadales; family Porticoccaceae; genus HTCC2207. The sequence continues at coordinate 27,467 of JABJEX010000007.1, read as the reverse complement.
TAAGACTCATCATAGAGTGTATGTAGGGCCAAAAATAGACAAACGCCGAGCGGCTGCCGACAAGGCGAGTATTGATAAGGCTTTTCAAACCGATGCAATTATTTTGCACTATGTGCCCTAGAGGTTAGCCGATGGATTTCGCCACTGCAGATTTGGTTATACTGGCAATTGTTGCGATTTCAGGACTAATTAGCTTAGTGAGAGGCTTTGTTAAAGAGGCTATGTCACTGGTTATTTGGATAGCCGCCTTTATTGTGGCGATGAATTTTAAAGAGCCAGTGTCCGAGATGCTGGTTAACTTTATAGAGCTGGCTTCGTTTCGGCAGCTGGCAGCCTGGGGTGGCCTGTTTGTTGGCACCTTATTGCTTGGAGCCGTAGTGAATTTTTTATTGGGAAAACTGGTGAGCTCAACGGGATTGAGCGGAACAGACAGGACGTTAGGGTTGGTTTTTGGTGTATTTCGAGGATTGTTGATTGTGCTGGCGCTGGTAGTAATATTGCCAAAAGCGGTGCCAGTCGATCAGGATCCCTGGTGGAATGCGTCGGCACTTATTCCGCTGTTTCAGGGCTTTGAAACCTGGGGCAGGGAGGCGGCAGCTGGCGTTAAAGACTTCTTGACGAGTTGGATGTAGCCCATGTGTGGTGTAGTAGGAATCTCTGGATCTTCTGATGTAAATTTAAGGCTCTACGATGCGTTGACCATGCTGCAGCATCGCGGTCAGGATGCAGCGGGTATTGTTACCGAAGCTGACGGCGAACTGCACCAGTGCAAAGGCGAAGGCCTGGCTCGAGATGTATTTCGCCAGAGCCATATGGAGCGTCTTGTGGGCAATGTGGGTATTGGCCATGTTCGCTATCCCACCGCAGGCAGCTCTGGCCCAGCGCTGGCTCAGCCTCTCTATGTGAACAGTCCCTATGGCATCTGTATTGCTCACAATGGCAACCTGACCAATGCTGACGAACTGCGCGGACATATTTTTCGCGCCGATCTACGCCACCTAAATACTGATTCTGATTCTGAAGTGCTGCTCAATGTCTTCGCCCATGAATTACAGTTGCGTGGTAAATTAGAGCCCAGTAGTAAGGATATTTTTGCTGCTGTAGAGCAGGTTCACAAGCGCTGTCGAGGTGCCTATGCGGTTGTAGGTCTGATTGCCAACTACGGTATGTTTGCCTTCCGTGACCCCCATGGTATTCGTCCGCTTTGCTATGGGGTCCGAGAAACGGCGGCCGGTAAAGAATATGCTGTGGTCTCAGAGTCAGTGGTTTTGGATAATCTAGGCTTTGAGTTGATTCGCGACCTAGCTCCAGGTGAGGCCCTGTTTGTGGATAAAGCCGGTGAGGTGCACCTGCAACAATGTGCAGCCGAGAGCGAACTGGTACCCTGTATTTTTGAGCACGTTTACTTTGCTCGCCCAGATTCTCTGATGGACAATATATCGGTATACAAATGTCGTCTGCGCATGGGTGAGAAGCTGGCTGAAAAGCTGCTGCGTCTCAAACCTGATCATGATATCGATGTGGTCATCCCAATTCCTGATACCAGCCGAGTCTCTGCACAGGCCATGGCCGAGCGCCTCGGGGTTAAGTTGCGCGAAGGGTTTATGAAAAACCGCTATATCGGGCGAACCTTTATTATGCCGGGTCAGACCGAGCGCAAGAAATCGGTGCGCCAAAAACTCAATGCGGTCAAACTGGAATTTGCCGGTAAAAATGTACTGCTGATCGATGACTCCATTGTCCGTGGTACCACCTCTCAGGAAATTATTCAGATGGCTCGCGACGCCGGTGCCAAAAATGTGTATATGGCATCAGCAGCGCCAGGCGTGCGCTACCCCAATGTCTATGGCATAGATATGCCGTCAGCCACTGAGCTGATCGCCCATGGTCGCACCGATGATGAAGTAGGCGAAATCATAGGTGCAGACTGGATTATTTATCAGGACCTTGAGGATTTAATCAGTTCTGCTGCAGAGGGTAATGAGGATATAAACCGCTTTGAGTGCTCGGTGTTCGATGGCAACTACATAACCGGCGACGTAGATAAGACCTATCTGGATCGTATTGAGGGTCTACGCAACGATGCCGCGAAGCAAAAATCGGATCCTAGTGCCAAGTCTAAAACAGGGCAGGTGATTGGTATTCACAACAATAGCGTGTCTTAAAACCCATTGGGATTTGAATCATGGATAAGGATGAAGATCAGTATCAGCCAGATACAGTCGCCATTCGCGGCGGCTATCAGCGCAGTCATGAAAGTGAACATTCCGAGGCACTATTTTTAACCTCGAGCTACGTCTTTGAAAATGCCGAAATGGCCGCCAAGTACTTTAGCAATGAGCTACAGGGTAATGTTTACTCGCGCTACACCAACCCTACGGTCAGCACCTTTGAAAAGCGTCTAGCCGCGCTAGAGGGAGCTGAGCAATGTGTTGCCACAGCGTCTGGCATGGCTGCCGCCCTCAGCGTGATCATGGCGCTTCTGCAATCTGGTGATCATGTGGTCTGCTCTCAGGACGTCTTTGGTAGCACCAGAGTCATGATGGACAAGTACATTACCAAGTTCGGTGTGCAGGTGACCTATGTGCCGTTAGCCGATCTACAGGCCTGGCAGGCTGCTATTCAATCCAATACCAAAATGATGTTTTGTGAGACTCCCTCAAACCCGCTATCTGAGATAGCCGATCTAGAGGCGTTGTCCGCGATTGCTAAACAGGCCGATGCTCTGTTTGTGGTAGACAACTGTTTTTGTACACCTGTACTGCAAAAACCTCTGCTTTGGGGTGCCGATATTGTGTTGCACTCAGCGACCAAATACATTGATGGCCAGGGTCGCTGCCTGGGGGGCGCTGTGCTGGGCAGCTCAGATCTGATGGAGCAGGTGGTTGGTTTTTTGCGCGCCGCGGGGCCAACCATGAGCCCTTTCAATGCCTGGGTCTTTCTCAAAGGTCTAGAAACTCTGCGCATCCGTATGCAGGCTCATTCTGCTAATGCCAACGAGTTAGCGAACTGGCTCAATGCCCATCCAAAGGTCGTCAAGGTTTTCTACGCTGGATTAGAAGATCATCCCGGCCACGCTCTTGCCCTGAAACAGCAGTCGGGCTTTGGAGGGGTCGTTGCCTTCACTGTCGAAGGTGGGCGCGAAACTGCTTGGGCGGTTATTGATAGCACGAGAATGCTGTCTCTGACGGCCAATTTAGGCGATGCCAAGACCACTATTGTGCACCCGGCAACCACCACTCATGGGCGACTGTCTGAAGAGGCCCGTGCCGCCGCTGGTATTTCTGACGGTCTAATTCGTGTCGCCGTTGGTTTGGAAGATATTGCTGATATTAAAGCTGACCTTGAACTGGGCCTCAGTGCCCTCTGAGACGTACCTATGTTTTTAAAAACTCCTGATTTACCCTCTGCTGAGCAGGCACTTCCCGGCCGCGACACTGAGATGCCGCTAACCAATAAAAATTTTATTAATGCCGAGCCACTAAAGGGTCCCTTTGCGGCAGGGCTGGAGATTGCCTATTTTGCCATGGGCTGTTTTTGGGGTGCGGAGCGCCGCTTCTGGGAACAGCAGGGCGTGGTCACCTCTGCCGTTGGCTACGCTGGTGGCCACACGCCAAATCCAACTTATGAAGAGACCTGCACTGGCATGACCGGGCACACGGAAGTTGTAATGGTAGTGTTTGACTCCAAACTGATCAGTTACGAGAAATTGCTGGCCGTGTTTTGGGAGGCTCATGATCCCACCCAGGGCATGCGCCAGGGCAATGATCGAGGTTCGCAGTACCGCTCTGCTATATATTGCACCAGCTCTGAGCAGTTAGATGCTGCCCTTGCCTCTGCCAAGACGGTTCAGAAGCAGCTAACAGACCTTGGTTTTGGAGCAATCACGTCGGAGATCATGGCGGCCCCGACTTTCTATTATGCTGAAGAATATCATCAGCAGTATCTAGCCAAGAATCCTGCAGGATACTGTGGGTTGCGAGGTACTGGAATTAGTTGCGGTTAGTTTTGAGCCCCCGCAGTGCATCCGACCAAATAAAATCTCTCTCGCTATCAAGGCTCGGCTGCCCCTAGGGACAGCTGAGCCGCGTGCTATGCTGAGATCAATCAGTACCCGCGATCGGATAGTTAATTCAAAATAAGATACGAACCTAACTAGAGAGTCGCGCTCGCTCCGACTTGGGGTCAGCCAATGGAATCGCCTTGAGCAGATTCTTGGTGTAGTCCTGCTGAGGGTTTGCCCATAGATGCTCTGTGTCACCCTGCTCAATCAACACCCCATGATGCATTACCAGCACGCGATCAGAAATATAGCGCACCACCGACAGATCGTGAGAAATAAACAGCATGGTTAGGTTATGTCGCTCTACCAATTCAAGAATCAAATCCAACACCTGCGCCTGAATAGTTACATCTAGTGCAGATACTGGCTCGTCAGCAATAATGAGCTCTGGCTTGGTGGCAATTGCGCGGCCAATTGCAATGCGCTGACGCTGGCCACCTGAGAACTCATGAGGATACTTGCGCATGTGCCCGCGAGCCAGACCCACATCGTCCATAAGCTGCTGGACCTGCTCGGTAACCGTATTTTTATCAGCAATACCGTGGTAGAGAAGGGGCTCGGCAAGGGTTTCAAATACGGTCATACGCGGATTGAGCGATGCGTAGGGGTCTTGGAAAATCATCTGCATTCTGCGGCGCCAGGGCACCAGCTTAGCGGGACTCATGCCAGTAAGCTGAGTGCCATCGAAGGTTACAGTACCCTCGGTGGTGGGGGCCAACTGCAAAATAGAACGTCCCAGAGTCGACTTGCCCGACCCCGACTCGCCGACCAGACCTAAAATCTCACCGCGTTTGATGGTTAACGAGGCATCCTCGACCGCTTTGACTATATTGAGCTTGGGGCCTGAGAAATCCTTAAACCAGGTACGCAGATTAGACACCTCCACCAGGTTTTCGGACTGAGCGCGGTTTGCCATGGTCTTGGCGCCCTCGGGAATCGCATCCAGCAAACGCCTAGTGTAGTCATTTTCGGTGTGGTAAAAAATCTTGTCAGTATCCCCAGACTCCATAGCCACGCCGTTGCACATCACCAGAACCTTATCGGCAATGCCTGCTACCACGCCAAGATCGTGGCTGATAAAGATTACCGCCACATCCCGAGATTTCTGAAGCTGTTTGATCAGATCCAAAATTTGCGCCTGAATGGTGACATCTAGAGCCGTAGTGGGCTCATCACAGATTAGCAGGCGGGGCTCGTTAATCAGTGCCATAGCAATCATTACACGCTGACGCATACCACCGGAAAATTCGTGTGGGTAGCTGTCAAAGCGACGCTCTGAGTTGACAATGCCGACCTCGTTAAGCAGCTCGATAGCTCTCAGCTTGGCGGTAGCGCGATCCTGTCGACGGGCTTTATCAGGGTGGTAGATCAGCGGTTCGATTAGCTGCTCACCGACGGTTAGATTGGGGTTTAGCGATGTCATTGGATCCTGAAAGATCATGGCAATATCATTGCCGCGGAAATGCCGCATACGATCCTTGTCGCAGGTCAGCAGGTCTTCGCCATCGAACATTGCTGTGCCACCCTCAATCTTAGCGGGCGGCTTTGGCAGTAAATCCAGCAGGCTGTAACAGGTCACTGATTTGCCTGACCCGGATTCACCCACAATTGCCAGTGTCTCGCCAGCATTGACAGAAAAGCTGACGTCGTCCACCGCTTTCACCAAGCCGTTTCTGGTATGGAAATGGACTTTTAAATTTTTAACATCGAGTAGAGCAGCCATATTGATTAATCCATTAGTCCTTGGCAGTGCGTGGATCCAGCGCATCGCGCAGGCCATCACCCAGGAAGTTAAGGGCAAAGAGGGTTAAAGAGAGGGCAATCCCCGGGAAGATAAGCAGCCAGGGGTATTCCTCCATGGTTTCTACACCGTAGTTAATCAGCAGGCCCCATGAGCTCTGTGGGGGCTGTATACCCAGGCCCAGAAAGCTTAAAAAGGCTTCCAACAACATGACGCTGGGAATTGTGAGGGTGGTGTAAACAATCACTGGGCCCAACGTATTAGGGATAATGTGACGACGTATAATGATCCACTGGGAAAGGCCCAGCGAATGAGCTGCCTCAACAAATTCCTGCTTGCGTAACGACATCACCTGGCCGCGCACAATACGCGCCATAGTGAGCCATTCAACGGCACCAATGGCGAAAAATAGCAGCAGCAAATTGCGTCCAAACACCACCATCAGCAGAATGATAAAGATCATAAAGGGCAGGGCGTAGAGAATATCCACAAGGCGCATCATTACCGCGTCAACGCGACCGCCCACATAGCCGGCCACAGCACCGTAAACAACACCTATAGCCAGTGCTACAGCAGTAGCAATAAAGCCCACCATGAGTGAAACGCGGCCGCCCCACATAATGCGTGTCAGCATATCGCGACCAAACACATCAGTGCCCAACCAGTGCTCTGCAGAGGGCGGCGTAGCACCCATCAGTAGGTCCTGCTTTTCGTAGCCATAGGGTGCAATCCAAGGAGTTAGCAAGGAAATTACACAGAGGAATATCAGCAGGCCAAGACCTACCAGCGCCAGACGGTTTTTACTTAGCTTAATCCAGGCATCTTCCCATAGAGAGGTACCTTTTTCGGCTGCCATAATTGTACTGTTAGAGTTCATTTTTATTCTCCTCTAACCTGCTGACGCAGCTTGGGATTGAGCCAAACAGCCAGCATATCGGACAGCAGATTAAACAGAATAATCAGCGTAGCAAAGAAAACTGTAGTGCCCAGGATCATTGTGTAGTCACGGTTGAACGCAGCCTGCACATAAAAGCGGCCCAGCCCGGGAATTTGATAAATTGTCTCCACCACAAATGAGCCGCCCAGCAGGCCGGCAAACGCCGGGCCAAGAAAAGCTACCACGGGAATCAAGCCGCCTCGCAGCGCATGTTTGCTGATAATCAAAAACTCAGACAGGCCTTTAGCGCGGGCAGTGCGGATATAGTCCTGAGAGAGAACCTCCAGCATGCCGCCGCGAGAGAGCCGGGCAATATAGGCAGCGTAGCCAGTACCCAGCGTAATCGCCGGTAAAATCTTATCCCCTGGAATCTGATTCCAGCCGGACACAGGTAGCCATTCCAGATGAATACCAAAGATTAAAACTAGCAGCGGCCCAAGTAAAAACGACGGCATGCAGATGCCAATCATGGCCGCTGTCATGGGCACATAGTCCTGAGCCGTATTGGGCCGCATGGAGGCGGTAACCCCGGCGATTACACCAATAAAGATCGCCACCATCATGGCATACATGCCCAGTTCAGCTGTGGTTCCCAAGCCAGAGAGAATCAGTTCGTTGACACTGCGGCCTGGATATTTGAAGGATGGACCCATATCGCCCTGCAAGACATCTCCTAGATAGCTAATGTATTGCTGCCACAGGGGTTGGTCGAGGTTGTACTGAGCCTCAAGAGCCTCCAGTACTTCCTCTGGTACGGCCTTATCTGCCGAGAACGGCCCGCCGGGGGCGCTGTGCACCAACATAAAGGTCATGGTGATCACAACCAGAAGGACAGGGATGGCCTGCAGCAGGCGGCCTAACGCAAATCGCAGCATTAGTCTTGATCTCCCTCAAGATAAATTTCTCGGTAAGACTGTTGATCCATAATATTGGAGGCAACATTTTTCATCGAGGGGTGTACGAGATGCTTGGTGGTATAGGTGTAAATGGGCAGTACCGGAAGATCATCCAAAAGCATCTGTTCAGCCTGAGTAAAGACAGCCATACGCTCTTCGTGAGTCTTGGCTCTGGGAGCTACATCCAACACTAGGCGATCGTATTCTTCGTTACACCAGCCAGTGCGGTTGTTGCCGCCATTACAGATAAACATATCTAGGAAATTGTTGGGGTCTACATAGTCGCCAATCCAGCCCGCCCGGGAAATCTGATAGTCGCCATTGCTCTCGCTATCGAGATATACCTTCCATTCTTGGTTGAGCAGTTTCACTTCGATATTTAGATGCTCACGCCACATTTGCTGAATTGCCACGGCTACTTTGCGATGGCCCTCGTTTGTGTTGTACAGAATCTCAGTGACTGGGAAACCCTCGCCGTTGGGATAGCCTGCTTCAGCCAGCAGTTGACGAGCGGCTTCTGGGTCGAAGCTCAGGCTGATCGGTGGGTAGTAGCCTCTGGTATTGGGCGGCGTCATTGCATAGGCTGGAATCTGTCCTGCCTTGATTACATTCTCGGTAATTTTTTCCCGATCAATGGTCATGGCCAGCGCGCGACGCACGCGTTTGTCCTGCAGGTGGGGCTCGCGGATATTAACCCTGTAGTAATAGGTGCCCAGATAAGGCGTGACGCGCAGAGCTGGGTCATTGGCTTCACGATAGGTGGCAACCTTATCTATCGGGACATCATTGGTGTAGTGCAGCTGACCAGCACGGAACATGCGCTCCTCGGTCGTGGTGTTCTCAGTGGGGTAGAAAATAATCTTGTTTAGTCGAACATCATCGTTGCCCCAGTAGAACGTATTGCGTTCCACCTCAATAGCGCGATTGATCTCCCAGCTGGTCAGCTTGAATGCCCCGTTGCCAACCATATTACCTGCATAGGTCCAGCGAGTGCCTCGCTCATCGGGAGCGCCAAACTTTTCTAATGTGGCCTGATGTACGGGGAACATACTGTAATGATCTAGCAGCTGCAGGAAATAGGGGGTAGGGTTATCCAGAGTGACCTGCAGAGTCAGATCGTCAAGTGCTTTAACGCCGACAAGATCAAAGTCAGTGACCTCACCCATGTAGTACTCCCGGGCGTTGACGATCGGGAAGTACATATAGGCGTAGAGATTACCCAGTGCGGGCTGCAGTGCGCGCCACCAAGACCAGACAAAGTCATGGGCATTGTGCACATCACCGTTAGACCAGCGAGCGTCGTCGCGAATCTTAAACGTATATACAGTGCCATCGTCGCTGACTGTCCAAGACTCGGCAACCCCAGGGGTTGGTCCCAACGACTCACTGTCCTTATGCACCAACCCTTCCATCAGGGCCTTAATAATGTGGTGCTCTGGAACACCAGTGGCAATATGCGGATCCAGGCTCTGTGGCTCTGTCCCGTTACCCCAGTGCAACGTACCAGTGCGATTGCCTGCTTCAACATTGCTTTCTGAGCTGCCGCAACCGCTCAGTAGAAGGCTTGACACTAGGCACAGTGCAATAGCTGAAATCAGGGTTGAACTCGATGCTATAGAAGTCAGTTTCATAAGGTCAGATTCCTTAATTATTATTGGTCCAGTCATAGGTTCGACTAGTTGCGAGGCAGTGTAAACAAGCTGGCCTAGGAAGTGAAGAACTACCCCCTCTTAGGGCTATTTTTGACGCTTATTTTACTTTGATTGCGCGGCCCTGTTGCACTTGTTGACTAAACCTCGGATAATCACGCGCTTCGCTTCAATGGTGGCCCCCTTTGGTCCCCTCGCAACAGTCAACCGCGAACCCCGCCAGGCCCGGAAGGGAGCAACGGTAGTGGTGACACTGTGTGCCGAGGTGTGGCTGCTGGGGGTCATCGCCATTAGGCCTTCCTCCGCACCCCTTATCTCCCTATAATAAGTGCTTTATCAAAAAGCAGATATCGCGATGAGCTATCAGGTCCTTGCCCGTAAATGGCGCCCCAACTCCTTTGCCGAAATGGCTGGGCAGGAACATGTGCTGCAGGCATTGATCAATGCTCTGGACAACGACCGCCTGCATCATGCCTATCTGTTTACTGGCACCCGCGGCGTGGGTAAGACTACGATTGGTCGAATTCTGTCCAAATGTCTCAATTGCGAACAGGGTGTTAGCTCCAAGCCCTGCGGCCAGTGCAGTAGCTGTAAAGAAATTCCCGAAGGTCGTTTTATCGACCTGATTGAGGTCGATGCAGCATCGCGTACCGGTGTTGACGACATGCGTGACCTGCTCGATAACGTCCAGTATACGCCGTCCAGAGGGCGCTTTAAGATCTACCTAATCGATGAAGTGCACATGCTGTCCAAAAGCAGCTTTGCTGCATTGCTAAAAACTCTTGAAGAGCCGCCACCCCATGTAAAGTTTCTGTTCGCTACCACAGACCCCCAAAAATTACCGATTACAGTCCTGTCCCGCTGTCTGCAATTTAATCTTAAAAATCTCAGCTCCGAGCGCATTGCCCAGCACCTGCAATTTGTGTTGGGGGAAGAGCAAATACCGTTCGAAGAAGCGGCGCTATGGTCTTTAGCGCGTGCTGCTGATGGCAGTATGCGCGATGCGCTAAGCCTCACAGATCAGGCGATTGGTCATGGTGGCGGTCAGGTAAATGAAGCTGATGTTAACGCCATGCTGGGCACGATTGAACGCAGCTATGTAATGGATATCTGCTCCGCGCTCGCCCAGGGAACAGGCACCGATGTTTTAGCGGCTATATCGCGAATGGCTGAACAGGCTCCAGACTATGATCAGGCACTGGCTGATGTGCTTTCGATCTGGCACCAGGTGGCAATTTTGCAGACCGTGCCAGAAGCTCTAGATAAAGGAGTCAGTCATTATTCCCAGTTGCTGACGTTAGCCGCACAGGCATCTAAAGAGGATGTTCAACTGTTCTACCAAATCTCTCTGCTGGGGCGCAAAGATTTGAACCTGGCTCCGGACCTCAAGTCTGGTTTTGAAATGACTATGTTGCGAGCGCTGGCATTCCGTCCCGAGGCTAACCCTCCTGCGCGAAGAAGCAACTCTGGTGGCGCTCCCCAGGAGGCGGAGTCACCTGCAAAAAAGCCTCAACCTGAGGCCGATGAGCAAGGGCCTCAGCATGCACCGATAATGCAAATCGTGCCTGCTAAGTCATCCAACGCCGCGCTGGCCGTAGACCAAGCCGTTGCATCGCAACCAGTCCCAGTAGCACAGCCAAAAAGCGCGCCTGTGGCTGAGGTTGACAGTACGCCGGTGGCTGAGGTTGAAAGTACGCCAGTGGCCGAGATTCAAAGCACATTCGAGGCGGTTCAGCAACAGGAGGTGGAGCTGTCTGAACCGGCGGTCAAGAAAATAGCACTGCAAGATTTTAACCCCAGCAACTGGATCGAGTTGCGCAGTCAGCTCAATATAGGCGCGTCTCTGGGAGAGATTGCTAGTCATTGCCTCTATCTTGGTCGTCAAGAAAACCAGCTTCAGTTTATGATCGACAGTGATCAAACCAGCCTCTACGACGCTGCGCATCAGCAGAGTCTGGGGGAGGCTCTGTCTGACTATTTTGATCAGCAAATCAGTGTTGAGATTAGTTTTGGCGTTGCCGAGCAAGAAACGCCTAGAGCGGCAGATCTACGCCAGAAGGCCGAGCGTCTCGCTGACGCGGTAGAGACCCTAAATTCGGACCCAGCCGTAATTAAGTTTAAGCAACTGTTTGAAGGTAGCCTGGACGAGAAGTCTGTGCGGCCCATCGACTAAGGTAATTACAGAGGAATCAATGGATATAAACAACTTAATGAAACAGGCTCAGCAGATGCAGGAAAAAATGGCTGCAATGCAGGATAAAGCCGCCAATGCAGAGGTGGTGGGTGAGTCTGGTGCCGGTATGGTAAAGGTGGTTATGACGGGCCGCCACGATGTTCGCAAAGTTACTCTCGATCCCTCATTAATGAGCGAAGACAAAGAATTTCTCGAAGATCTACTAGCGGCTGCAGTCAATGACGCTGTGCGTAAGATCGAAGCTCAGAGCAAAGAGGCTCTGAGCGCAATGACCGGCGGTATAGACCTTCCCCCGGGCTTTAAAATGCCCTTCTAGTGGAGGCAATACCTTGTACGGACCTGTTATAGACCAACTGATCGATGCTTTGCGAGTATTGCCCGGAGTAGGCGCAAAGTCTGCCCAGCGCATGGCTCTACAGCTCTTAGAGCGCGACAAACTGGGGGCCAGTCGATTGGCTGAGAGCATTCAGGAGGCGGTAAAAAAAGTCGGCCGCTGTGACTCCTGTCGTACCCTGACCGAGCATGAGGTCTGTGGCATCTGCAGCAACAGTCGCCGTCAGGCTTCACAGATCTGCGTGGTCGAGAATCCCGCTGACCTCTATGCCATAGAGCAGGCCGGAAGCTTTCAGGGCAAGTATTTTGTTTTGCTCGGGCATCTATCGCCCATCGATGGTATTGGTCCAGAACAACTGGGCATAAACCAGCTACTTGAGCGCCTGCGGCAGGATCAGGTTAGTGAGCTAATTTTGGCCACCAACTTAACCGTAGAGGGCGAGGCCACCGCACATTTTATCGCCGACAAAGCCAAGGCCTTGGGTGTAGAGGTGTCGCGCATTGCTTACGGCGTGCCCATGGGCGGTGAGCTTGAATATGTTGATGGCGGCACGCTTAATATGGCGCTGCAAAGTCGGAAGGTGTTATAGATGCATCAATGGATTGATAGCGACCACCAGCTCCAGCAACTTTGTGAAACACTGGCTCCAGTCGCCAAAATAGCTCTGGACACCGAGTTTATTCGCACCGATACCTTTTACCCCAAAATCGCTCTTATTCAGGTTTCTGACGGTCAGCAGTGTTGGTTAATTGACGTTTTGGCAATCACCCAGTTTGCTTCTCTAAAGGCTCTTTTAGAGAGCCCAACCAATCAGTTGATACTGCATGCCTGTGCTGAAGATCTCGAAGTTTTGGACTATGCGCTGGATATTAGGCCCAGCAATATTTTTGATACCCAGATTGCCGCCGGTATAGTAAATCTTGGCTATTGCATGGGTTATGCGCGATTGGTGGACAGCCTGTTCGACATTAGCCTCGACAAGCAGGCGACCCGCTCAGACTGGCTGGCGCGGCCACTCAGTCAGCGGCAACTGGATTACGCTGAAGTTGATGTGCAATATCTGCACGCCATGGAAGAAATACTTAGCAAGGCGTTGGCAGAGCAGCAGCGTCAAGATTGGTTCATTGAAGAGACGCAGGGCCTATTTGCCATGGTTGATTCGCGCAAAGACCACGGTGAGTACTATCTTAAATTAAAGGGTGCCTGGCGTCTGGGTGTCAAATCATTGACAGCCCTTAACCGGCTCTGTGACTGGCGAGAGCATCTGGCGCGCTCTAGCAATCGCCCCAGAGCCCACATTATCAAGGATTCGGTGCTAATTGAGCTCGCTAGGCGCTTGCCTTCAGCAAAGGAGCATCTGCATGGCATTGAAGATTGGTTTCCGCGCTCGGTTAAACGCCATGGCGATGCAGTGCTGCAGCAGATCGCAGCGGCGGCAACTGATACTCCAGTAGCCCCTATGCCTCAGCCGCTGCCAAAAACGATCTCCGCACTCATGCGAGAAATGCGTGATTCGCTGACTGATGTGGCCCAGGCTATGAAAATTCCTCAGGAATTTTTGTGCAATAAAAAGGAATTAGAGACTATTTTACGCAGCTCCATGGAGGGCCAGTGCCAATGGCCGGAAAGACTAAACCAGGGATGGCGACTCGCCAAAGTAAAGCCCGCACTAAAGGATGTACTTGATCGTACAGAAGCCCTATGACCGACTTTAATAACCCCAGCAGGATCCTTTGCGATATTTACAAAGGCAGCAAAAAACAAGAGATGTATCTCTATGTGCCCAAGGCCGAGGGACTGGATAAGGTGCCGGAGGCATTACTGGCCCGCTTTGGTGAAATGACTCTGGTTACCACCCTAGTGCTTACTGAAACTCGCAAGCTGGCCCGCGCCGATGTGACCAAGGTGATGGCTGAGATTGAGAGCCGTGGCTTTTATCTACAGATGCCGCCAACGCTGTATCCAGAGGTCGATCAACCGCCGAGTTCGATCAATAAGTATGGCTGAATTCTGGCAGACCAAAACCCTTGAGCAGATGAGCACCGAGGAGTGGGAGCGGCTCTGTGACGGCTGTGCCAAATGTTGTCTAGTCAAGCTCGAAGACCATTACAGCGGCGAAATCTTTCACACCAATGTCAGTTGCGAACTGCTGGATACTGAGAGCTGTAGATGCATAGACTACGATGGACGCCACAATATAGTCGATGACTGTATTAAGCTGGATAGAAACAATATCCATGACCTTAGCTGGCTGCCAAAGAGCTGTTCTTATAGATTGATTGCTGCGGGAGAGGCACTTCCAGAATGGCACCATCTGGTGACAGGCTCTCGGGAGACATTGCACAGCTACGGAGCCTCATTGCGTGGTAAGGTAATATCCGAACTACATGTACACGATGATGATATTGAAGACCATATTGTCCAGTGGGTTGATTGAGTTACTGATTTAGCAAGTTGGGTTAATAAACTATGTACAGTGCAGAAAATTATCTTTGGGGTTGGGTAGCCTACTCAATTGGCGCAAGCTGTCTGCTGTTCGGTCTCTGGCTGCTGATACGCAACCTCCGTTTTACCGCAGTTCGGCACCTGATTTTGCTGCTGAGCGCTATCAGTTTGTTTACGCCAGTAACTGCCTATCAGGATGATCCGCATTTAGCCCCAGCTTTCTTTGTCAGCCTTTACGAAGGCTTGATGGCTTCAGGCGATGATATGGGGTTTCAGAGAGGTCTGGCACCCATTCTAGCCTTATCGACAGTGACTATTTTTCTGTATCTCATTGCAAGGCTGATCGCCTGGCGCTTTGGGCGCCGTAAAAGCGGGTCGTCGCAGCCAGATTAGTCTGCACAAGAAAACTAATAATAAAAGCAGGGCACAGCATGACACAGAGCACTATGGATCCCGCTACCAAAAAAAATACCAGCCCAAGCACATTGCGCATTGGTAAGCGCTATCGCGCCGAACGGGTAGATGAAAATTACGATGTTATTGTTATAGGCTCCGGTATTGGTGGGCTCTGTTCCGCGGCACTGTTATCTCAGATGGGTAAAAAAGTGATAGTGCTGGAGCAGCATTACACCGCCGGCGGTTTTACCCATGCCTACGAGCGCAATGGCTATGAATGGGATGTGGGGGTCCATTATATTGGTGATATGGGCCGCAAAAGTGCTGGCCGCGGCCTTTTTGATTTTATCTCCGCTGGCCAGTTAAAGTGGGCTGAAATGGACCCTGTTTACGACCGCATCATTCTCGGCGACGAGCAGTTTGATTTTGTTGCTGGCAAAGATAACTTTAAAGATCGCCTCAAAGAGTATTTCCCCGATGAATCAGAGGCCATAGATCAGTATGTGGATCTGGTGTTGGCCACCGCTAAGTACATGGGCAATATCAGCCAGCTAAAAGCTATGCCCAGTTCGGTAGCCAAGGTTATGTCGATGTCTGCCAAAAACCGCTTGCCCGACTACGCTCTAGACACAGCCTATAATGTGATAAAAAGCCTGACCCACAACGAAAAACTAATTGCGGTGCTCTGTGGTCAGTGGGGTGATCATGGTTGTCCGCCCAAAGAATCTGTATTCCTAATGCACGCCCTGATTGCTAGCCATTATTTTAATGGCGGTTTTTATCCTGTGGGTGGGGCCTCTAAAATTGCCGAAACCATCATTCCTCAAATACAGTGCTCTGGCGGCGATGTATTTACCTATGCCGATGTACAGGAAATTTTGGTTGCAGATAACCGCGCTGTGGGTGTAAAAATGGCTGACGGCCACTGTCTCTATGCTCCGAACATTATCAGTAATGCCGGTGTGGTCAACACCTTTGGCAAGTTGTTACCCGCCGAAACTAGTCAAAAACTCGGTTATCAGAAGAGAGCGACTGAGCTTAGCCGCTCTATGTCCCATGCGGGAATGTACCTGGGACTTAAGGGGACAGCAGAGGAGTTGCAGCTGCCCAAAACCAATTTATGGATTTATCTTGATCAGCACCACGATGCCAATGTCGAGGCGCTTAGACAAGACCCCAGCGCGCCATTGCCGCTGGTTTATGTGTCTTTTCCCTCTGCCAAAGATCCAGATTTTCAGCGCCGCTACCCCGGCCGATCGACCATAGAGATTGTTGTAGGACCCTGTGACTACGAACAGTATAGAGAATGGGCAGACAAAACCTGGGGCAAGCGAGGTGACGACTACGAGGGGCTAAAGCAGGATCTCGCCGACCGTATGCTCTTAGCTCTCTACAAACAGATGCCGCATCTGCAAGGCAAGATTGACTACGCCGAAGTCTCCACGCCATTGTCCACTAGCCATTTCTGCCGCTATGAACATGGTCAGGCCTATGGTTTAGCTCATCATAAAGATCGCTTTCAGCAGGACTGGCTAAAACCGAAAACCTCATTGTCAGGCCTTTATTTAACAGGTCAGGATGTCGTTACCTGCGGTGTAGTGGGAGCATTGATGGCGGGTATGGTCACCGCTATGTCTCTACTGGGTATCAGAGGAGCAGGGCAGTTAATGAAAAAAATTAAATCCGGGCAGGTATTGCCCAGCCAATAAGTTTGATTTACATCCTGTTGGGAGCAGCATGCTCGGCAAGCCAGTAAATTAGGCCAGAGACAAGGCTAGAGGCCGCTAGCAGGCCAATTGGAGTAATCGTAATGCTGTTGGGAATCAGTGCCAGAATGTCCCCGATAGGGAAAAAAGGATAGGCCACAGCGCTACCGAGAACAGTGGCAGCAATGGTAACTGCCGTTTCCTGACCCACAGATACTTTTCTACCAGCCGGCAACATGGCCGAGACGCTGCTGACAAATCCCTGATCATTGAAATAGGGTTCGCTGTTGCGGGCCTCAACAAATAAACTGTCGATGTCTGTTACCTTACTCATAGTGCTTCCTCGTTTTTCCAGCTGGACAGTAGATCTCTCAGTGTGGCTTTGCCGCGGGTTATACAGGTCTTAACCGTGCCCAATGGGATCTCCATAATAGTACAGATCTCCTGATGAGTTAACTGCCGATGCAAGTATAGATGGATCGCCATCCGCTGCTGAGTCGGCAGCTGCCGCATGGCCCGAGCTAGATCCTGGTGCAGCTCCTGCTGAAGAAACTCGCCGCTAACTAGATTTTCTCTCTCGTTGATCAGGCTTTCTTCAATGCCGGTAATCTCTCGATTTCTAGCCAGTCTAAAGTGGCTGATCATTTGGTTATAGGCGATGCGGTAGAGCCAGCTACTAAACTTGGCCTCTGCTTTATAACTACCTATAGCCTGAAAGGCTTTGATAAAGGTTTCCTGAGCAAGATCGTCGGCCAACGCCTTATCCCATCCGGTCATCTGACGCAGCGAATAGCGCAGATCCGACTGATGACGTTCTACCAGAATCGAGAAAGAGTCGCGACAATGGCTTGCTGCGACTCTCTCGATCAGTGCCTGGTCAGTAGCGACCACTAGCTGTCCTAGTCGGCCTGATTGTCAGTGGCATCTCTATTCATGCGCCACACAATCAGTTTGCCAATACCTATAAACAGCGGAATCAAGGCTACTGCGGCGAGATCCCAGTCAATCATGAGGCCTAAGAAAAGAAACAGTCCGGCACCTATAGCTATGTTACGCACAGCACTTTGGAAACTATCTGCTGGAGCATCAGGTTCGCCACCATTGATTGCCACCAGCACATCAGCTGGTACATCTTTTCCTGCATCCAGATAATCTTTAACCAGCGCTACCTTGACCATGCGCTTTCTATGCTTGTAGTAAAGGACGGCAATTAGGAGAAACAGCGGCAAGCCAAAGACCGCGATAATGGCAATAATCGATTTGGCGTCAGAGTCGCTGTTTAACTCGATATCATGGCGTACCTCTAACTCCATATCGTCATCGAGATTCTCAAGAGTTTCTAGCAGCTCTTCCTTGTCTTCCTTGCTGAGGTCCTGCCATTCAGTCATGGCGAGGGTTTTAATAACTTTCTTAATCGAGGCAATGCCATCTTCTGATGACTGGAAGCGGATAAGCGTATTATCCGCCTCGCTGCTAGGACTAACCTCATCGCTATCGCTGTCTACGTCGGTTATCCAAGTTTTAGTCTCGCCATCATCAGAGCCACGGACCACTATTTTCATAGTTTTCTCTGGGCCATCTTCCGATGCCGACAGTACCATCTCTACGTGCTTCTCAAAGGTTTGCTTGACAGCATCCTGTTGTTCGGCAGGCTCGGTGGCAAAGGCGGATGGCATCAGTAGTGCTGCTGTTAGCGGCAGGGATTTTAATAAACTGGTCTTCATTAGTAACTCCTATAGCGTTTAAAGCTGTGGGTAAAGGTTATTCTAAGAGCAGCATCGAATGCCAGGCAATCTTAGTGTTCATCAGTAGGACGTTCTGATCGGACGATTTGGATTCAAAAAAGTATCTTTTAGCATTTGCGAGCAAAAAACCTCTGCACCAGCAGCGCAGAGGTTTGCTTGTTAGCAGAATAGTGGCTGTTTAGCAGGTTACATAGGTTAGGCTTATGCTGCGCATCTAGCCTGTGCAGCTAATATTTGAAGCTAAGGTATCAGTCTATTTTAGGCGTTGGCTAAGCTACCGATCACCACAGTGGTTAGCATTACAGGTACTAGGTAAATGGTTACAGCGAGCAAGAAGTTTCTGATTAGGTCCGTTTTCATTACTTTCTCCATGTCCTCTGAGGGACTTTAAAAATCAAGATCATGCATGTCCGCATAATCTATTTTCTATGACAGCGAAAATCCGGTAAGTACTCCGCGGTCATACTTTTTACCAATTTTCATAATTATGACGCGGTCTAGAAGTGATTTAGATTCAAAAAATAGTGCGGTTTAGATTATTATGCTGGGCTAAACGCAAAGACTAACCCAATGATGTGGATTCAGAAGATATGAAATTTACTGGAACAGATAACTATGTAGCCACCGACGAGCTGCAGATGGCGGTAAACGCTGCGGTCACACTTCAGCGCCCGCTGCTGATCAAAGGCGAGCCGGGAACAGGTAAAACAATGCTCGCGGAAGAGGTCGCCAAGGCTCTCGGCAAACCATTGCTGTGCTGGCATATCAAATCCACCACCAAAGCTCAGCAGGGGCTCTACGAATACGATGCAGTGTCCCGTCTGCGCGATTCTCAGCTCGGCAGTGACAAGGTACATGACATTGCTAACTACATCGACAAAGGTAAGCTCTGGGAAGCTTTCACAGCCGATGAGCAGGTTGTCCTGCTGATCGACGAGATCGATAAAGCCGATATTGAATTCCCCAACGACCTGTTGCTTGAACTGGATAAGATGGAATTCCACGTCTACGAGACTGGCGAGACCATTAAGGCAGTGCAGCGTCCGATTGTGATTATTACCAGTAACAATGAGAAAGAGCTGCCAGACGCATTTTTGCGCCGCTGTTTCTTCCACTTTATTAACTTCCCAGACCGCATGACCATGCAGCGTATTGTCGATGTGCACTTCCCCAAAATTAAGAAGACTCTGGTGGATGAAGCTCTGGATATTTTCTTTGATGTGCGCAAAATACCAGGCCTAAAGAAAAAGCCATCAACCTCAGAGCTGGTTGACTGGTTAAAGTTGGTTATGTCGGACGATATTCCCGAAGACATTCTGACTAATCGCGATCCCACTAAAGCAATTCCCCCGCTGTATGGTGCGCTGTTAAAGAACGAGCAGGACGTTCACTTACTAGAACGATTGGCCTTTATGACCCGTCGCGCAGCACAGTAAAAAGTTGCCGCCATGCTAATTAACTTTCTCTACACGCTTAAAAGAGCCAAGGTTCCAGTCTCCGTCAAGGAGCTACTGGTGCTTCTGGAGGCTATGGAGAAACGACTTGCCTTTGGTTCTATCGATGACTTTTATCTTTTGGCGCGCACCATTATGGTCAAGGATGAAAAGTACTACGACCGTTTTGACAAAGCCTTTGGTGCCTACTTTAAAAATCTCGAAAATGTCGATGGCATTATTGAGGCGCTGATTCCAGAGGACTGGTTGCGGCAAGAGTTTGAAAAGCACTTTACGGAAGAAGAAAAAGCTAAAATAGAAAGCCTCGGTGGCTTAGAAAAGCTTATCGAAGAGTTTAAAAAGCGCCTCGAAGAACAAAAAGAGCGCCACGAGGGCGGCAATAAATGGGTAGGTACCAATGGCACCTCACCCTTTGGTCATGGGGGCTTCAATCCCGAGGGTATCCGTATTGGTGGTCCCGGTGGTAAGGGCACTGCGGTGAAGGTATGGGATGAGCGTCAGTATCAGGACCTAGATGACTCCGTAGAGATTGGCACCCGCAACATTAAGGTAGCACTGCGACGCCTGCGCAAGTTTGCCCGAGAGGGCGCAGCAGACCAGCTTGACCTCGATGACACTATCCGCAGCACAGCTCGCAATGCAGGTTTTTTAGATCTGAAGATGGTTCCAGAGCGCCACAACGCCGTCAAGGTGCTGATCTTTTTTGACGTTGGTGGTTCCATGGACCCCTATGTAAGGCTCTGTGAAGAGCTGTTCTCTGCGGCAAAAACAGAATTCAAACATCTTGAATACTTCTACTTTCACAACTGCATGTACGACTATGTTTGGAAAGATAATCATCGCCGTCGAGAAGAGCAGATATCGACCTTTGATCTGATGCACAAGTATTCTTCAGACTACAAAGTGATCTATGTTGGGGATGCTTCCATGGCACCCTACGAAGTCACCAGCCCCGGTGGTAGCGTCGAGTATCACAACGAAGAGTCAGGCGCAGTCTGGATGCAACGCATGGCCGAGACCTACGAGAAACTGATCTGGATCAATCCGGTTCAGGAAAAATACTGGGAGTACACACCCTCAATTACCATGATAAAAGAGCTCGTTGAGGATAAGATGTACCCCATGACCCTGAGCGGTCTCGAGAAAGGCATGCAGGTGTTATCGCGCTAGTATGCAGCAGGCGCCTGCCAAAGCTCTCAAAATCCTCAGTGGTCTAAAACTCTTTCAAATCATAAAAACAAAAGATGGGTAGCAAACTATGTTGGTTCAAGATGCAGTAGACCAGGCGCAAAAGCGAGTCGGGCTTTCAGATAAGCAGCCACCACTGCCGGCAGATTCACTGCTTGAACTTTGGAACATGGCGGTGGCAGATAGCAGAGACAGGCCAGCCTTTACCTGTCTTGGGCAGACCCTTAGTTACGCCGAAGTTGACCAGCTGTCGCGACGAGTGGCCAGTTATTTTCAGCGCCGGCTCAAATTGCAAGCTGGTGATCGCATCGCCATTCAGCTGCCCAATCTTATTCAGTACCCAATAGTGGTGGTTGCCGCTTGGAAACTCGGGCTGATTATTGTAAATACCAACCCCATGTATACCGTGCGTGAGCTAGTGCATCAGTTTACCGATGCCAATGTAAAAGCAGTGGTTGTGCTGGACCAATTCTATGACACCCTAACTGAGGCACTGCCGCAAACAGCTATTGAGCACGTGGTTGTCACCAGACCTATAGACCTGCTGCCTCAGCCCAAGAGAGCTGTACTGGCTGGTCTGATGAAGCTCACTGGCAAGCGTCCTCCCTTGCCCAAGGGTGACTGGATTCCATTTTCAGAGCTACTTTCGGCCGGCAGTAATTACAGTGGCCACAGAGCAAGCCTAGATGATGTTTGTGCGCTTCAGTACACTGGTGGTACCACGGGAGCATCCAAAGGTGTGATGCTTACCCAGGGCAGCATAATGTCCAATATTGCTCAGTCGTTGGATGTGCTGACCGTGGTGGACGAGCCAATTAAATACTGCACCACCATTGCGCCGTTACCGATCTATCATATCTATGCCTATTCACTCTGTATGGGGCTAATGCCTGCCACTCGTGGCCATGCGGTACTGATTCCAAATCCTCGCGACCTGCCAGGCTTTGTGCGCGCCATTAAGAACTTTAAGTTTGAAATCTTTGTTGGGCTCAACTCTCTGTTCGTTGGGCTACTGCAAAACAAAGACTTCCTTAAACTGGATTTCTCCCGCCTGCGTATGACCCTCTCTGGGGGCATGGCACTGATGGACTCCGTCGCCAATGACTGGCAAAAGGCAACAGGCTGCGTGGTCAGTGAAGGCTATGGTATGACCGAGTCATCACCAGTGATCTCAATGAATCCCTCGGGTTTTGAAAAGATTGGTTATGCGGGCATCCCGATTGCGGGTACCCAGATCAAAGTGGTTAACGAAGAGGGCGTAGAACAGGAAGTCGGTGGCATAGGCGAGCTCTGTGTGCGCGGTCGCCAGGTGATGGAGGGCTACTGGCAGCGTCCAGAGCAGACATCTGAGGTGCTGGTCGATGGTTGGCTCCATACCGGCGACATAGTCAGCGTTGACGAAGACGGCTATATTAAGATTGTCGATCGCCTGAAGGACATGATTATTGTCTCTGGCTTTAATGTCTATCCCAATGAGTTAGAGCAGGCATTGACACTACACCCTGATGTGGCGCAGTGCGCTGCCATTGGTGTTGCAGATGACAAGGCCGGTGAGGTAGTTAAAATGTTTGTAGTGCGCACCAATCCAAAACTGACCGCCGAGCAGGTGATTGACTACTGCAAAGCGCAGATGGCCGGCTACAAGGTGCCCAAGTTTGTAGAATTCCGCGACGAGCTGCCTATGACCAATGTCGGCAAGGTGTTGCGAAAAGATTTAAAAGCTGAGGAGCAAGCCAAAGTCGCCTAAAGGGGCACTTGGGCTACTCCGTCGGTAAACAGAGAGTAACTATGCGACTTATTATCGGCATTTCCGGATCCAGCGGCGTTATCTACGGCATAAGAATGCTCGAGATGCTCGCAGCCTGCGAGGGCATAGAGACGCACCTTATACTCAGTGGCGCAGCGCGCATGAATATAGGCATAGAGACCGACTGGAAAGTAGAAGATGTCGAGGCGCTCGCCGATGTGGTACACAATAATAAAAATATCGGCGCCAGCATTGCCAGCGGCTCCTTTAAAACAGCTGGCATGGTGATCGTGCCCTGCTCGATGAAAACCCTCTCCGGCGTAGCCAACTCCTATGCAGATAACCTGATTGTGCGCGCCGCCGATGTGGTGCTTAAAGAGCGCCGTAAACTGGTAATTGTGCCACGAGAGTCACCGCTGCACACCGGGCACTGTGAGCTGATGCTTAAAGCCAGTCAGATCGGCGCCATACTCTGCCCGCCATCACCGGCGTTCTACACAGAGCCCAAAACTCTGGACGACATTATCAATCATTCGGTGGCCCGAGTATTGGACCTGTTTGATATAGAGTCCGACAGTCTAAAACGCTGGCAGGGCAATGTCTGAACTCTCAACCGCTGATTTTTCTCAGCTGCACCAGTTTCTACAAAAGGAATCTGTACTTACCATAGCTACAGCCGATGCCTGTGGGGCCTGGTCAGCGCCGGTACTCTTTGTGGCAGATATTAGTGCCGAGCCCTTTGCTCTGTACTTTCTCTCCTCTGCCAACAGTCGCCATATCAAAAGCTTGCCAATCGATGGCGCCGCCGCCGTCTCTGTCTACTCCGACTACGATGGCAACTGGCAGTCTATTCGTGGCGCTCAGATTCACGGCACAATAAAGCAGGTTGCTGAAGAGGAGAGGGCAGCAGTCGCCACCGCCTACTTTGCCCGCTATCCAGAAATCCAAGGCCTAATAGACAGCCCCCAGACCAAACAGGAAGAGCTAATCGGCGCCGCCTTCGGCCGCAGCCACTTCTACTGCGTCACCCCATCCTTTGTGCGTTTCTCCAATAATGGTGACAGCTTCGCAGGCCGTACCGAGTGGCAGCTGTAAAATCTTTCTCGCTTCAATATTAATAGTCGGAACAACATGTCGCATAAAGCATTAGAGATTTTAAATAGCCTTTATGGCTACGATAGCTTTCGCGGTCACCAGGCTGAGATTATCGAGACTGTCAGCGCCGGCAATAACGCGCTGGTACTAATGCCCACCGGTGGCGGTAAATCTCTTTGCTATCAAATTCCCTCACTAGTTCGCGATGGCGTCGGGGTGATTATTTCGCCATTAATCGCCCTGATGCAGGATCAGGTCGACGCCATGCAGCAGCTTGGGGTCAAGGCAGCGTTTTTAAACTCCAGCCTAAGCCACAGCGAGCAAAATACTATCGAACAACAGCTTAGGGCAGGGCAGCTAGACCTGCTGTATATAGCCCCAGAGCGACTGATACAGCCCTATACCCAAGAGCTACTGGCAAACTGCAAACTTGCACTGTTTGCCATTGACGAAGCCCACTGTGTATCCCAATGGGGCCATGACTTTCGCGCGGACTATCTGTCCCTCAGCCTGCTGCAGGAGCGCTTTCCCAATATTCCGCGCATAGCTCTAACCGCCACTGCCGATGTGCGCACCCGCAAAGAGATTGCTGAGCGCCTGTCCCTCACCGATGCCCGCGCCTTCGTTAGCGGATTTGACCGGCCCAATATTCGCTACGCCATCGCCAACAAAACCACCGCCAAAAAACAGCTATTAGACTTTTTAAAACAGCGCCAAAACGAGGCCGGCATAGTCTACTGCCTGTCCCGCAAAAAGGTCGAAGACACCGCTAACTGGCTCACCCAGCAGGGCTTTACCGCCTTGCCCTACCATGCCGGGCTGCCGGCCCAGCTAAGGCAGACCCACCAGAAACGCTTTCTGCGGGACGACGGCATTATTATTGTCGCCACCATAGCCTTTGGCATGGGCATAGATAAGCCTGATGTGCGCTTTGTGGCTCATCTTGACCTACCCAAAAGCATAGAAGCTTATTATCAGGAAACCGGCCGCGCCGGCCGCGATGGTCAGCCCGCAGATGCCTGGATGGTCTACGGCCTGCAAGATGTAGTCCGCCTGCAACAGATGGCGCAAGAATCAGATGGCTCCGAACAATTTAAGCGCGTCGAGCGACACAAGCTCGACGCCATGCTGGGGCTCTGCGAAGTCACCAGCTGCCGCCGCAAAGTGCTGCTCAACTATTTCGCCGACGAAGCGTCAGACCAGTGTGGCAACTGCGACAACTGCCAGATACCCCCACAGACCTGGGACGCCACCGAAGCCGCCCAAAAGCTGCTCTCCTGTGTGTATCGCACTGGCCAGCGCTTTGGTGCCATGCATGTGATGGATGTATTACAGGGCAAAGAGACCGACAAGGTCGTGCAGCACGGCCACCAGCAACAGAGTACCTTTGGTCTAGGCAAAAATATTCACGAAGCCCAGTGGCGCTCGCTTATCCGCCAACTAGTGGTGCGCGGCCTGCTGCGGGTGGATATAGAGGGCTACAGCGCCTTGCAATTGACAGACCTATGCAGGCCGATACTTAAAGGCGAGCAATCATTGTTTTTGCGCGTCGAAGAAATTAAAGCCCCAACTGCGAAAAAAGCAGGTTCAAAATCCGCCAGAAAAGCCCAGATACTGCCCGAAGACCAAGAGCTATGGGATGAACTGCGAGAGTGCCGCAAATTTCTGGCTGAAGAACATAATGTACCGCCCTATGTGATTTTCCACGACGCCACATTAAAAGAAATGCTAGATACCATGCCCACCTCACCAAGTGAGATGCTGCGTATTGGCGGCGTAGGGGATAGCAAGTTGGAAAAATACGGCGGCGACTTTTTGGATATCCTTCGCCGTTATGCCGAGGCAAGTTAAGGCTTAACCCCGTCACCCCAGCAAAGGCATTGTTCATGGGGACTCTTTTTTATCTGCAAAGACTCTATATACGGGTTATGGCAGGTTTATTTGTAGTTACATTTAAATCTATTGGGGCGAGCTGAGATTCTTCGCTTTGTTTAGGATGACATAATGGGTGGAAGCGGAGTGGTGGTCAGCTACTCCGCCAAATTAAACAACTGGGTATTCCCCCCTCTAGCCACCAGATTTTCTGTTCTGGTGCGCTCACTTAAAAACCAAAACAACCAGTGATAGTTAAAATCGCGGTCGTTTTCGGGCCATTCAATAAGCGGAATAATGCTTCCGGTTCTCTGGGCCATTAGCTGCCTGATCTGGCTGCTGTCTTTATTTAAGCTGTTGGCCATCATTCCTTCAATGCCGTTATCTTTAACTATGCCGGCGAGGCTTTGCAGTGGCTCCAGTTGCAATAGCCCGCTGGGCAGTGCTGCTTTCTGATAGCTGGCCTGAATGGCCTCTAGGGCAGTTCTGTGCCTATGGTCGGCGGCAACAATGACTGGGCAGCCGCAGAGCAGGGCGCTGGCAATCTGCTTTTCTGCAGCCTCAATGGTGTCGACCTGGGTGACTGCTAATAGCATGGGGCCGCGGCCTAGTAAGGAGAGCCTGTTGTCTTCGCCGGTTGGGCCGGGTAGCTGGATGGGGTTGGCGAGTTTTTCTCGGGCAATTGGCTCAATAATGGGGGCAAACTCTGGTGCGCACTGTTTAATAATTAATAGGCGGCTATCAATGCTGGTGGCCTGCCATTTGGCCATGGCCTGCATGGCGGTGCTGACGGCCTTAGAGTTGTGCGGGCTATGGTCTAGCTCAGGTGAATAGGCTTCATGGCTATCCACTGGTGCTTTTGAGGTGGAGAAGCGCAATAGGTAGTTGGGGCCGCCGGCTTTGGGGCCTGTGCCGGATAAGCCGCGACCGCCAAAGGGGTTTACGCCCACCACGGCGCCGACCATATTGCGGTTGATATAGGTGTTGCCGGCAATGGTGTTGCGATACACGGTTTCGGCAAAGGCTTCGATACGGCTGTGGATGCCCAATGTAAGGCCATAGCCTGTGTTGTTGATCTGCTGGATGACCTCTGGAAGCTGCTCGGCTTTATAGCGAATCACATGCAGTATGGGGCCAAATACTTCTTCGGTCAGTTGGTCCAGGCTTTGCAGTTCGAACACATGGGGGCCCACAAAGCTACCCTGTTGGCACTGCTCGGGTAGTTCAACTTTGGCCACTAGGCGAGCTTCTTTGTGCATGCGCTGGATATGGGTTTCCAGCTCTTGCTGGGCACCGCGGTCTATCACTGGGCCTAGATCGCTACTCAATAGTCTGGGGTCGCCGGCCTGAATGGCAGCCATGGCGCCGCTGAGCATGTCTAGGGTATGGTCGGCAATATCCGACTGAATAAACAGTACACGCAGGGCGGAACAGCGTTGGCCGGCACTGAGAAATGCCGAGGTAATCACATCGTCGACGACCTGTTCGGGCAGGGCGGTGGAGTCCACAATCATGCAGTTTTGGCCGCCGGTTTCGGCGATAAAGGGAATTGGGCCGCCGGGACGCTGGGCGAGCTGCTGGTTGATGGTTTGGGCTGTGTCGGTGGAGCCGGTAAAGGCAATGCCTGCGACTCTGCTGTCGGGGATTAGCAGCTTACCAATTTGCGAGCCACTACCCAGCACCAGGTGAAGTGCAGCTGTTGGCACGCCAGCCTCGTGAAAGAGACGTACAGCGCAGGCGGCAATAGCCGGAGCCTGGGCTGCGGGTTTGGCGATAACTGTATTGCCTGCGGCTAGGGCGGCGGCAATTTGGCCGACAAAGATGGCCAGGGGGAAATTCCAGGGGCTGATACAGAGAAACACGCCATGGCCATGGAGTGGGCCGTTAATTCGCTCCTTAGCCTGTAATGCATAGTACCTACAGAAGTCGATGGCTTCGCGCACCTCCGAAATACCATCATCTAGGGTGCGGCCCGCTTCGATGCTAACCACAGCCATAAGCTGGC
>JABJEX010000079.1 GCA_018663035.1 Porticoccaceae bacterium | reverse complement strand
GTTGCTAGTCTGCTCTGCGTCTCTTGCCGAAGATTTATATCCGCTGGCCACTAAACAGCAGTTGACTACCGAAAAGCGACTGCAGATAGGCCGCATAGCGGTTGTGGTACTGGCGCTATTAGCGACTCTACTGGCAATGAATCCAGACAGTAAGGTGTTAGACGTAGTCTCCTACGCATGGGCTGGTTTGGGTGCCTCGTTGGGTCCGGCAATTTTGATAAGCCTCTACTGGCGCTCCATGACTGCGGCTGCTGCTCTGGCGGGAGTGGCCGTAGGTGCAGCAGCAGTAATTATCTGGTCGAGATTGGATGGTGGGGTTTTTGATCTCTATGCGCTGGTGCCCGGATTTTTATTGTCTTCGCTGGCAATTTTGATTGTTAGCAAGGTTGGCAAAAGCACTGAGAACCCAGTGGTAGGAGAGCAGTTTGATAGGATGCAGGAGCAACTTTAAGCTCTTAGCAGGCGATTAGCCACTCAGTTAGCAGGCTGGCTGTGATCGTCGTCAACATCTGTGGCTAGTGATTTTTCTATACTTTGGAGGTTTATACCGAGGCTAGAAGCAGCTTGTGCACAGGGTAAGAATCTATCAGGGCGATATAGCCAAATTAGCGGTCGACGCCGTAGTTGAGGTTGTCGATGAGCGCGCTGCGCAGTCTGCCGAACAGCAGCCAGTTCTTTGTCTGTCAGGCGAGCGGAGGTTTCAGGAAATTCGCCCTCCAGTAGCACAGTGTTCTGTGGGTGAGGTGCGGGTAATTGGGCCCGATGGTCAGGACTCCAGCAAATTCTCAAAACAAGACTGGGCAAAAATTGCGATGGTAATTCACACTGTCTGTCCGGTATGGCGTGGTGGGGATAAGGGTGAGGAGCACCGTCTGGCTCAGTGTTACCGCAGGTCGATGCAGACAGCCAAACAGGAGAATTTAAGGAGTATTGCCTTGCACTGTATCGGCACTGGAATTGCTGGTTTCCCGGCACGCCGAGCAATCAAAATTGCTGTGCAGGAGCTGAGGTTAGCTCTGCAACAGAACCCTTTGTTAGAGGACGTCACTCTTCACTGCAATGACCCTGTGACGGCGGCTCTATGCCGCAGTCAGATTGGCAAGTAGCCAAAACTCATGTGGCGGCCAACGTCTTTCGACCAAGCATTGTTCAGTTACATCTTCTCCATAACTTCGATGCCGAGCAAATCAAGGCCCTGAGCCAGAGTAGTAGCGCTGTACGCGCAGAGCTGCAGACGACTATGTTGTACGTCAGTGGCAACGCCATCTTTTAATACGGGGCATTGCTCGTAAAACGACATAAACGCGCTGGCTAGGTCATACAGGTAACTGCAAAGGCTGTGCGGGTAGCAGTCGCTAGAAACCTGGCTGAGCACCTCGTTAAATTGAGATAACTTGAGCGCTAAGGTTTTTTCCTGTGGTTGCTCAATCATCACCGGTGCAGAGAAGGAAAGTGCGTCTATACCAGCCTTGCGGAATATGCTGTGAATACGGGTATATGCATATTGCAGGTAGGGGGATGTGTTGCCTTCAAATGACAGCATGGCATCCCAGTCAAAAATATAATCGTTGGTACGGGTCTTACTTAGGTCGGCATATTTAATGGCACCTATACCCAGCTTGCGTGCAATCTCAGCGACTTCCTGAGAGCTGAGTTCTGGGTTCTTTTCTTGCACTAGGCGCTGGGCGCGCTCTTGCGCTTCAACAAGCAAATCTGCCAGCTTGACTGTGCCGCCACTGCGGGTTTTAAAAGGTCGACCATCGGCACCCATCATGGTGCCAAAGGCATGATGCTCAAGGCTGACGTGGTCTGGTACGAACTTGGCTTTGCGGCCAGTGATAAATACCTGCTTCATATGCAATGATTGGCGAGCGTCAATGAAGTACAGGATTCTGTCGGCTTTTAGGGTGCCGACTCTATATCTGAGGCAGGCAAGGTCAGTGGTGGCGTAAAGGAAACCGCCGCCAGACTTTTGAATTATCATAGGCGAGGGGTCGCCATTTTTGTCGGCCAGCTCGGCGAGAAAAACAACCTTGGCACCTTCGGAGTCAACAGCCAGTCCCTGAGTGCTTAGCTCGTTAACCACGTTCTCTAAATCGTCGTTGTAAGAGCTCTCTGGCTGGATATGTTCTCTACCTAGGCCAACATTTAACTGCTGGTATATTTCAAGATTGTGGGCTACCGAGACATCGATAAACTTCTGCCACAGACTGCGGCAGTGATTGTCGCCGGACTGCAGTTTGACTACGTATCCTCGCGCTTTGTCAGCAAACGCAGGGTCGGCATCGAAGTGTTTTTTTGACTGCTGATAAAAAACTTCTAAATCATTGAGCGCTAACTCCGCCTGCTCGCCTTCGCCCATCTGCTCCTCTAGCTCGGCAATCAACATGCCAAACTGAGTGCCCCAGTCCCCCATATGATTTTGACGAACCACAGAATGACCCTGATATTCTAGTATCCGCGCTAGGGCATCACCGATGATGGTTGAGCGCAGGTGGCCCACATGCATCTCTTTGGCAAGATTAGGTGAGGAGTAATCTACCACTACCGTTTGCTTGCTTATTGATTGTTGATCGCCTGATTGACCTAGGCTTTTCGCTAAAAACTTGTTATCCAAAGTAATGTTAATAAAACCGGGGCCAGCAATTTCGAGCTTGTCGGCAACTCCTTCGAGGTCCAGGTTGTCGAGTATTTTTTGCGCTAGCTCGCGAGGGTTGGTTTTTAGCTGTTTGGCTGCTCCCATCGCGCCGTTGGCCTGATAGTCTCCAAATTGGGGCTTGCCACTAAGTGCGACCATGGGTGAACAATCGCTGGGAACTCCGGCAGCTTGCATGGCAGCTGATACTCTCTGACTAAGTAGTTCTTTGATTCCCATCTCTGCGCCTGTTCCACCGATTGACATAATTTTGACTGCGGATTGTAGATTTACCATGACTGAAAGCAAAGCCAAACTTGCAAAAAGTCCTCGGATTGCTATACATTTCACCTTCGGGCCTTAAAACTAGGCCATTACGTATTTTTTGCGCGATTATCTGGAATCTCGATGGACTCTTCACTTATAGCTCAAGGCGTTGATTTATTGATCTACGGAATGGGCACAGTTTTTACATTCCTTACTCTGTTAGTTGGAATCACAAGCCTGATGTCCTCGCTGGTTAATAGGATTGCAGACGATGAAGCAGAGGCTATGCCAGAGGGTTCATCTCCGATCGCTAGCGCCAGTGTAGAGCCGAGGATAGCCAGGGTTATTCAGGCGGCTATTGATCTTCATCGTGGCAAAAAGAAGTAAACTACATACACATCTAAACGCTTAACACATTCTTATAGATACAGGAACGGACATAATCATGGCCTCTAAACTCCCTGCGCTTGGCATAACTGAAGTAGTTCTTCGCGATGCCCATCAGTCCTTATTTGCTACTCGAATGCGTATTGACGATATGCTGCCAATTGCCGAGAAGCTTGACCAGATCGGTTATTGGTCGATGGAGTCCTGGGGTGGAGCAACCTTCGATTCCTGTATCAGATTTTTAGGGGAAGACCCTTGGGACCGCATAAGAGAAATTAAGAAGGCGATGCCAAATACGCCTCAGCAGATGTTATTTCGGGGCCAGAATATACTTGGCTATCGCCATTACGCAGATGATGTAGTGGAAAAGTTTGTCGAGCGCGCAGCAGTTAACGGTATTGATGTATTCCGTGTCTTTGATGCAATGAACGATATGCGCAATCTTGAGACAGCGCTTCGTGCCGTTAAGCAGGTTGGTAAACATGCTCAGGGTACCATCTCTTATACGGTCAGCCCGGTACACACTATTGATTCATGGTTGGATCAAGCGCGACAGATTGAAGATGCTGGCGCTGACTCTATCTGCATCAAAGATATGGCGGGTCTACTGACTCCCTACGTGGGTTATGAGCTGGTCAGCAAGCTTAAAAAGGCGGTATCTATTCCACTGCAGCTGCACGCTCATGCAACCACCGGTCTGTCGACTACCACTATCACCAAATGTGTTGAGGCCGGCATCGATAACGTCGACACGGCTATCTCCTCTATGTCGATGACCTATGGTCATTCGGCAACCGAGTCAGTGGTTTCTATTTTCCAAGGACAGGAGCGCGATACTGGTTTGGATGTGGGCAAGATCGAAGAAATTGCTGCGTATTTTAGAGAGGTACGCAAGAAATACGCTGAGTTTGAAGGCTCATTGCGTGGTGTGGATTCCCGTATTCTGGTGGCACAGGTTCCCGGTGGCATGTTGACCAATATGGAATCTCAGCTGCGTCAGCAAGGTGCAGAAGATCGGCTTGACGAGGTGTTAGAGGAAATCCCCAGGGTGCGCAAGGATTTGGGTTATATCCCTCTGGTTACCCCAACATCCCAGATTGTGGGTACCCAGGCGGTACTCAATGTATTGACTGGCGAGCGCTATAAGTCAATTTCGAAAGAGACCGCAGGTGTACTACGTGGTGAATACGGTGCAGCGCCTGCTCCAGTTAATGCTGAGTTACAGGCGCGAGTTCTGGAAGAGAACGAAGAGGCGATCACCTGTCGTCCGGCCGACAACATTCAGCCGGAGCTAGAGAGCCTGACAACAGAGCTTCAAGGTCTGGCCACCGAACATGGTTTTTCGTTAACTGGTGGTGAAGGTGAGATCGATGATGTCCTCACTTATGCGCTATTCCCTCAAGTCGGTCTAAAGTTTCTTAAGAATAAAGACAATCCCGATGCCTTCGAGCCTGTACCCACAGGTGCAGCGGCGGTGCAGACTAATGATGCTGGCGAAGAGATATATACCGTTGAAGTCGAGGGCAAGTCCTACACTGTCACTGTGGCCAATGGCGGTGATGTCAGTGCAATAGCTGCTGCTGGCGCAGGTGCAAGCACCCCTGTTGCTGCAAGCGCTGCTCCGGCGACGGGAGGCTCTCCTGTCAATGCTCCTCTGGCCGGCACAGTGGTTAAAACTCAGGTGCGCCCTGGGCAAGTGGTATCGGAAGGTGAGAGTATCGTTATTCTCGAAGCCATGAAAATGGAGACCTCTGTGAGCGCGCCTTCAGCTGGCACCATCGTTGAGGTTCGAGTTCAGGCAGGCGATAACTGTGCCGTTGGCGATGTGCTGGTAACTCTGGCCTAAGGAGCTGCGAAATGGAAAATCTACTCAGTTTATGGGCAAGTTCTGGCATAGCGCAGCTACAGCTGGGCCAGTTCATCATGATGATGGTGGGTCTAGGCCTGTTATTTTTGGCAATCAATAAGGGCTTTGAGCCTCTTCTTTTGGTACCAATTGGCTTTGGCACTATACTGGCTAATATTCCAGGAGCAGGTTTTGATGCGGCGCCCGTCTACGATGCGCTCGGTAATATGGAGAGCCCCGGGGGGCTGCTGTACTACATATATCATGCTGGTATTGAGACAGGGTTGTTTCCGCTGGTGATCTTTATGGGCGTGGGAGCCATGACTGATTTTGGGCCCTTACTCGCCAACCCTAAAACGCTACTGCTTGGTGCTGCCGCTCAGGTGGGTATTTTTACCACTGTCTTGGGCGCTGTGGCCCTGAGCCATTTCGGGATCCTTGACTTTAGTATTCAAGATGCGGCCTCAATTGGCATTATTGGCGGCGCCGATGGGCCCACGGCAATATTCGTAACCAGTAAGTTGGCGCCGGATTTGCTTGGGGCCATCGCAGTTGCTGCCTATTCCTACATGGCATTGGTGCCAATTATCCAACCGCCAATTATGAGGGCTCTTACCAACCCTGAGGAACGCCAGATTAAAATGGAGCAGCTGCGCCCAGTTACCAAGGCCGAGCGCATTGTGTTTCCTCTAAGCTTGCTGGTGCTGGTGGCTTTTCTGTTGCCGGATGCTGCGCCACTGCTTGGCATGTTCTGCTTCGGTAACCTGATGAAAGAATGTGGCGTGGTTAATCGCCTCAGCGATACTACTCAAAACGCCTTGATTAACGTTGTTACGATCTTTTTAGGGCTAGGTGTTGGCTCTAAGATGAGCGCCGAGAAGTTTCTCAATCCAGAGACCATGGGTATCTTGGGGCTAGGTGCAGTGGCTTTCTGCATAGGCACTGCCTCTGGCGTGTTGATGGCCAAGCTTATGAATAAACTGTCTACCAACAAGGTGAACCCGCTAATTGGTGCTGCAGGTGTTTCCGCGGTGCCTATGGCTGCGCGGGTCGCCAACAAAGTTGGTCTGGAGGCTAACCCGCAGAACTTCCTACTCATGCACGCCATGGGCCCTAACGTCGCGGGCGTTATAGGCTCGGCGGTGGCTGCTGGTGTGATGATTAATCTCGTGAGCGGCATGTAATGGGTCCTTTAGAGGGGATAATCTACGAGAAACTCAGCACCGCTTTTGCGCCTGAGTTTCTTGAAGTTACTAACGAAAGCTACATGCACTCGGTGCCTGAGGGGTCCGAGAGTCACTTTAAACTGGTGGTGGTTTCTGAGCAGTTCTTATCTATGAGATCTGTGGTTCGCCATCAGGCTATCTACAGTCTGCTCGCTGATGAATTGGCAGGCCCAGTACACGCGCTTGCGCTCCACACCTATACAGCGCTCGAATGGTCAGAAAAGCAGCATCAGGCGCCTGATTCTCCCAATTGTTTAGGTGGCAGCAAGCTCTCTTAAGCGCCTGTCTGGACTTGATTTTTGCAAGCATGCAGGCTGATATAGAGGGATGTGTCGGGATTTATGCGGTGGTTGCCGATTCACCGCATATATATCCCTATTCGACGTATTGCGGTGGTGCTAAGCGGCGAAGGGGCAGAGAATCAGGTTTGAAATTCTTAAATTTCTATAATTAGTCAAATTATAAAAACTCATTTAGGGGGAGTTATGCTTTCGCAAACAACCGTTAGTTCGTCTGGCTGGTTTTCGAGATTCTTCGAAACCAACCATTTAGGTGCAGTTCTTGCACTGTCATTCTCTTTGGTGCTATCTGCCTGTGGTGGTGGAGAAACTAAACAAGAAGAGTTAGTTGAGCCGGGTCCAGATGGCGTGGCTCCAACGCTTACTTCTGTTTCAATTTACAACAGCTTTAACTCCGGTGATGAAGTTAAGCTGGGCCAGACGGTTGAGCTGCAGTTGACTGCAAGTGAATCTCTGCTTAAGCCTACAATTACTATCGCGGGTACTGCCGTTGAGGTTTCTGGTCAGCATTCGTCTTGGTCTGCTCAGAGAACTATGGGTGAGGCGGACGTGGACGGTGTTGTTACCTTCACTATTTCTTTCTCTGATGTTTCAGGCACTGCTGGCGTTGACGTGACCGAGACTACTGACGGCACTTTGGTTACCTACTGCGCAGCTGGTTGTGTTGATGAAGAAGAGCAGGAACCAGCCATCGTAGGCGACTGGAAGCTGGCTCCTGTAGCTGGTGCTCTAGGTGTTGGTCCTGGTCTTGGCGACACTAGCTGGTGGTCAAGCGGCGAAGCCGATGTTGATAACCGTGGCTGTCTGTTCGATGACATCTACCGCTTCGGTGCCGACGGT